>JACXUO010000021.1 GCA_014763885.1 Campylobacterales bacterium | reverse complement strand
TCGTCTTCACATCCACCCGTGATTGGGTTTACGTTCTGACATTGCGCCTCTTCTACGATCACCGTTCTGCTGGCACTTCCAACATTTCCTGCCGCATCCGTCGCTGACCAGGTGATCGTATAGCTACCGGCTGTAGAGGTATCTACGCTTCCTGATTTTGAGGGAGACAGTGCTCCATCTACATTATCTGTCGCAGTTGCACCGGCATCGCTGTAGCTGTCACCTACTGTGATGGTCACTGTTGCTTCACCGTTAAGTGTCACTACCGGTGCGGTAGTATCAGCTGACGTATCCTCAATAACAATCACCTTTCTACTTATACTGCCTGTGTATCCTGCCTGGTCTGTTGCTTGATAAGTGATCGTATAGGTGCCTGGCTTGGAAGTATCGACCGAACCTGATTTTACCGGGTTCATTTTGCCGTCAAACTCATCGTAGGCAGTGGCTCCTGCGTCCATATAGACTTCACCAACTTTTATTGTGACTTGCGCATCCCCCATGAGTGTCACCACAGGTGATGATGTATCCTGTGCGACAAGGTGTGCTTTTGCTGCTTTTTCATCTACAAGCGTTACATCTACCTCATCCAGCAGTGCCTGTGCTATATTGGCAAAGTTGCTCTCTTCCGGATCCAGCGCTTCAGTAATTGCCTCTGCATATTTTTCTAATATAGTAATTCTTTCACTGATATCCCCGTCATCATCCAAACTCTGCAACAACTGTGCAAGTCTTACTGCGGCCTTAGCATCAGTAGGATAAAGCTTATAAGGGGTGATCACCATCTCCGCTTCAAACTTCTTCGGTCCGATAGTCATTTCACCTATATAAAAGGATACTTCGTCACCAAAATTACAGCCAAATTGACCATTTGCATTCGTTACACCGCTGATACCGGATGGATCACACGAATATTTGAGATTTTCTACTGGAGCATCGATAAATGTTCCGGTCGCATCTCCAGACATGCTACTACTGCTTCCTCCCCCGCATGCGGAAAGGAAAAAAGCTGCCGATACCGAACATACAGTTAGTGCTATCCTTGTGTATTTCATTAACATTCCTTAAGATTTAATGCCGCATAATAAATGAAATAAATAACAGTTTGGTAACAACAGGAGGGTATTTGGTTACGATTTGGTAACATAGCAGATAGAGTCGTCAAAAGAGAGATAGAAAATTTAAAAAGACATCCACCCCCAACCGTGTTCAGAGAGAAACTCGACCATCTTTTTCTGCCCAAGCTTCTTGGCATAGTCTTTGGGTGCCATGCCCGCCCTGTCCGACGCATTGACATCTCCGCCATGATCGATGAGCATTTTCATCATATCAAGATCGGAGAAACAGGCGGCAAGCATGACAGGGGTGATCCCGCTTTTCCGTGTCGTTACATTGAGGTCAAACCCCTTATCGATACAGAACTGGATCACATCCTTGCGCTTGAACTTGATGGCCACATCAAGTGCGGAGATACCGTCGCTGTCTCTCGCAAAGAGATCTGCACCGTTTTCAAGCAGCAGTTCGATAAGCTCCAGAGAAGCGTACTTCCTTATCGCATAAAAAAGCGGGCTGATCTCATCATAGTCCTCCAGCTCATACTCTTCGCCGATAATGATTGGCTTTGTGATATCCAGACCCTTTTTGATCAGTGATTTCAGTTTTGCGATCGAATCGTTCTCTATCGCCTGAGTTACTTCATTCATACATGCCGTCCTTCTTTGTTACCATCCGGTAACTTTATTTTATTACGATTGCAGAGTCTCAGTGAGACGAACCCAATCAACACAAGGAGAAAAGATGAAAATCAGCAAAACACTTAAAAAAGTGATTAAAACAGAAGGAAAAAACTCACCGGCATCCAGAAAGATCATTGCCCTCAGAGCATCCAAAGAGTTCAACTATCTTATTGATACAGTGAGATCCTGATCAGCCTACTTTGAACCAAAAGGGTTCATTCCACCCATCATCCCCATTGCCTGGGATTTCTTATTGTCCTCTACCATCTTGTTCACATCATTCATTGCTGAGATCAGAAGGATCTGCAGAGACTCTTTATCTTCAAGCAGCGAATCATCGATCGTGATATCTACCACTTCGCCTGCACCGTTTGCAGTCACAGTGACCATGCCGCCCCCTGCTTTCGCAGTGAACTCAACGCTTTTTGCCTGTTCCTGTATCTCTTTGGCTTTCTCCTGGAGCTGCTCCATCATTTTGCCCATATCACCCAAATTGAATCCCTCGAACATTATTCAAGTCCTTCAAACTCATGGGCGATACTGTTGTCATCCTCGAGGATCACGATCTTGGGTTTAAACGTATCGGCCTCTTCTTCGCTCATTGTTGCATACGTGATAATGATGATCTTGTCACCCTTTTGTACTTTTCTTGCAGCTGCACCGTTCAGGCAGATATCTCTTTTCCCTCTTTCACCCGGGATGATATAGGTAGAGAAACGCTCTCCGTTGTTATTATTCACGATATCAACCTTCTGCCCCACACGCATATTGGCCGCTTCCATCAGTTCTCGGTCGATCGTAATAGAACCCACATAGTTCAGATTCGCATCCGTTACCGTTGCTCTGTGAATCTTACTGTAAAACATTGTAATGTTCATACGTTTTCCTATTTTACTATTAAGTTGTCGGGATTATACCAAAATACTTCATTGCTTTCTATTATACTGAAAATTGTGAGGAACTCATGAGGTATCGCAGACGGAATGCCTGCGAAAGAATTATCTGGCAACTGATGCCGGCGGGATCGGTTCTCCCCACATCGCTTCATCGATCACATACTCAGAGACCACATTCCCTCCGATGATATGCTCATCGATGATCCGATCGATCTTCTCTTTTGTCAATCCTACATACATCGTGTGTCCAGGCTCTACAAGCATTACAGGACCCTGTTGACAACGGTTCAGACAACCCGTCTGGATCGGTTGCACGGTTGCGATGATCCCTTTTTGCATCAATGTCTGGGCAAGATGCTGGAACAACTGCTGCGATTCAGGGTCATCATGCTTTACACAGCTTGGTTTTGGCATGCCCGGAGGTGCAGACTGCTGACACTTAAATATATAAAAAGCCGGTTGTGGTATACCTTGCACCATTTTCTTATCCTTTGAGATTTTATTTAAGAGTATTTTACTCCGATTTACTTAATTTTAGATTATACGGTTACATTCCGCTATTTTCTACTTGGTTATCAGGGAGTTGTTTGGATAAAATAATCATTAGAATTCCAGGTAACACTTGATTAACAAAACTCCTATATAGTTACGTACAAGGAGCAATTATGCGATATTTTTTTATATCTTTATTCATACTATTTTTCTCTAGCCACACTCTCTTCGCCGAGGAAGTACAGCAACCATCAACAGATATCCAAAAACTGGTCTCAGAGATCAAAAAAGCCCCGCCTTCCCAAAAAAGGGTACTGATGAATCAACTCAAAGTCAAACTAAGAAAAATGAATGAAAAGACACGCAAGGAAGTAATGTCCAACCTGAAAAATTCGTTTACGCAGAAGGGCGATAGTACGCGGAATTCTCAGGGAGCCCAAAGTACTCCTTCAATGAAAGGTACACCAATGATGCAGAGTGTTCCCCCAAGGCCAATGCCGCAAATGCATCAACCGGGCGGACATCGATAATGTTTATGAAACTGTTCAGTGCCCTCATTTTACTCTCTTCACTCTCATTTGCATACCAGGATAGCGATATAGACGGAGTAGAAGATAGTATAGACAAGTGTCCCAATTCATCTTTTGACGAGGTTGTCGATGAAGACGGCTGTTCTCCAAACCAACACTATCTTGGGGTCTTGACACTTCTGGTAGGGAGCGATGTCAATATTGACAAGTATTCGCAAACAACAACGAATTTTAATTTTTTTGCAAATTACAGGTATAGCAACTGGGATATTACGCTTTCCAATGCCAACAATACAGCCTCCACCTCATCAAATAGTCTCTCTAGTGATTATGGTGACCTCTATCTTAGTACGGGCTATTATCTCGAAAACACCTCTCTCACAGCAAAGCTGGATGTAGGAACAAAACTTGCCACTGCCGATGAGGACACAGGAACAGGAGAAAATGATCTGTTTGCATCTCTTTATTTGAACCGCAGTATCACTCAAAGACAGAATCTCTATCTATACTATAGGTATACGATCAGCGGAGACAGTCACTATGTGGATTACAGGGATTTTAGCACCTACTCTATTGGCAGCGGATATGCGCTTTCTCCAAACTGGTACAGTGCGCTCTCTTATGATTATTCCGCATCGCCCTATTCTCATACCCAGCCCTATAAAGCGATTTCATGGTTTAACAGTCATGCTTTTTCAAAACACTTGTTTGCAACGATAAACTATGCCCACGGACTCAATGATCTCTCTCCGGCGCATACGGTATCCCTCAAACTGGGAGTGCGTTTTGAATAAATTACTGCTGCTTGAAGATGATCCAAATCTCGCCAAATCACTGATCAGGTTTCTTACGCACGAGAACTATAGTGTGGATTGGGCCAAAGATGGTGAAGAGGCACTCGATCTGAGCTATGAGCGTAAGTACTGCCTCTATCTGCTTGATATCAATGTTCCGCGCATCAACGGAATTGACCTGCTCACCTCTTTGAGGGAAGCTGAAGATTTTACCCCGACGATCATTATCAGTGCTTTGACAGACGTGAATTCCGTCACCAAAGGCTTTATCGCCGGTGCGGACGACTATGTTAAAAAGCCTTTTGATCCCGATGAACTGCTGATACGGATCAAAGCCAAGACAGCATCTCTCAGAAAAAAACTCAAGGTAGGTGATCTGGAAGCTGATCTTGCCACGGAAGAGCTTTTTAATCACTCCAAACCTATCTATCTAGGAGAGGTACAAAAAAATATTCTGCTATCCCTCATGAAAAATCATCCAAACCCCGTGACCAAGGATGAGCTGATGCTCTTTTTGGAAAAACCAAACGATCTGGCTTTGAGGGTCAACATCGCAAAACTCAAAAAAAATCTTGGGATAAACATCCAAAATATTAGAGGAGTCGGTTATAAAATTATCTGAAAAAGAATCGCTTATCAAGAGTTTTATACTCTTTTTCATCGTGATTGAGCTCTTTTTGGCAGTGATTTTTTATAATTACTATAAAGTGGAAGAAGAGCACTTGAGCGAACACCTTTTTTTAGAGATGAAAAACTACAGTTTCTTTTTTGCAGATGACCGTTTTGATATTGACATTATCCCCCAAAGCAAAGCGCTTCAATTTTATGAACTATACTTTGATAAAGAGACGCTTTTCATTCTGGTACCCTTATTGGAGGACAAAGAAAATGTTTTAAAGATCTTCTATCCATTACTTTCCTATCAAAACCTTTTACAAGCGACCAAGCAAACGATACTATGGCAGTTTTTATTCCTGACACTGATTGCAGTTGTCATTTCACTGCTCTTTTCTTTCTATACTATCAACCCGCTGCGCAAGTCTATAATGATCCTGGAAGAGTTCATCAAAGATATCATTCATGACCTCAATACCCCTATTACCTCTATTCTCATTAATCTAAAAATGATGAATGCGAACAATGAGGAAGTGGCGAGTATTGCACAAAGTGCGAAAGCTATCTCCATGCTCCACAAAAATCTGGACAGCTATCTCAAAGAGATGCAGTTTCAGAAAAATCGATTTTCTCTCAAAGAAGCAGTTGATGAACAGATTGCTTTTTTTTCATCCATGTATAACTATCTTGACTGGGAGGTTCACATAGAAGATGCAACGATCTACTCTGACAAACATGCCTTCGGGAGAATTATTTACAATCTACTCAGTAATGCCTGCAAATATAACACTTCCCACGGTTTTGTTAAGATCACTGCAAAAGAACATCAGCTGAGCATTTCAAACAGCAGTCATGGCATTCATAATCCCTCCAGGATATTCGACAGATTCTATAAAGAGGGTGACCGTGGGCTTGGGATAGGACTGCACATTGTAGATAAGCTCTGTAAAGAGCTGGGGATAGAAAAAAAACTTGAGGTAGACCAAAACAATATCGTAACCATTCATTTATATTTTAATTTGTAATGGCACTTCAAATCATGCTATAAACATAGAATCAATAAACACTTTGACTTTTCAGGTAACATCCAGGTAACAAACCTCATCTATACTGCTGTATCACAAAAGTTCGAAAGAATTTTTAAAATGATGCAAAAAGGAAAAGTCATGTTAAAACAATCATTCATAGTCTCTACATTAGCAGCTCTTATCTTAGCGGGATGCAGCGGTACATCTGCAACAGATGCAGTATCAAGCAGCACAACTGATATTACAGTAGAAAGAGGTCCGGTAGATGGTGCAACGGTCACAGATGCCAATGGGCAACTTGCTCAGTATATGGGTCAAGCCAGATATAGATTCACCGCTAAGCCTGCCTATCCGATCAGTGCACAAGGCGGATATATCGATATCAACAGAAACGGCACCATAGAAGCAGGCGAAGTGAAGCTGCAATATAAACTTGAAGCCCAACAAGGCGAGGTAGTTACTGTAGTGACTACACTGGCAAGCAATACTCAGGTACGAGCCATGCTAAAAGAAGAATTCGGTTTGAACGATATGCAGATCGATACGGCTACACCGGGAACGGATAAAACCATCGCTGCCATCTCCGATGAGGCCTATGCCTACTGCCTGGAAAACAATCTCTCTACGATGAACCTTTCAGAAGAGCAGGCGCTCCAAATACAGGAACGTATTCATGCAAGAATCGCTATGTATGAAGAGAACACACAAAGTGTAAGTGAATTTGAAAATGCTCTGATGAATCAACTTGGTGTAAAAAGGATCACCGAATCTGAACTTCCAGGTATTCAACAAGAACTAAGAGTAGCACAACAAAATGGTATGAATACTGAGCACAATCAAACGGCTGGAGAGCTCCAAACAATGATTGACAGTATCCCGGCAGCAGACCTTACAGCGCTGCAAAAAGAAGGCTTGATTTTTATGGTAGAAGAAGAAAAGCTTGCAAGAGATGTATATGAGAATCTTTATGCTGCATGGGGAGTTAATATCTTTGCCAATATTGCATCTTCAGAACAACAACATATGAATGCAGTGCTTCTTCTATTGGAAAAATATGAGCTTGAGATTCCTGCAACACTCGAGTCCAGAGGAGTTTTTGAAAACAGTGAACTGCAGGCACTCTATGATCGACTCATTGCAACAGGTGCACTTTCGCTTACAGATGCAATAGAAGTAGGCGTAACGATTGAAGAAGTAGATATTGCTGATTTGAATAAAATTTTAGAAACAGATCTCCCGGAGGATCTTGAATTGGTGTACGAACACTTGTTAAATGGTAGCTATAATCACCTTGAGGCTTTTAACTCTCATTTATAATTCTTTTAGTTCCTTTGCAAAGGATTTCTCCCTCCTTTGCAAAGAGGAAACATCTTCAGCTGCACTTAGCCCTACTCTACAATGAATATTCACATTATTTAGGTTATACTTGTCCTTCTTATTCATTTGCCAAAAAAATCACCATGAGAAGTAAAGGGTTTTTGTGAAAACCATCTATATCTTTTTAACTTTTTTCGGGGCATTTCTTATCAGTGCATGTACCGGAACCAAGGAACCAATACCTCCAAAAACATACACCCGTTTTCAAAGTGTACCTGCCTCACAAACTATCTTGCTTCAAAAAGGTAAGCATAAAGAGAGTTGTGTCATATGCGGCATGGACCTTTCGACATTCTACAGAACAAACCATGCCGCCATTAGCAAAGAGAACAAGATCCGGCAATACTGCTCTCTTCACTGCCTCGTCCATGACAATGAGATCAACAAGACGAATCTCTATGATGTCAAGGTCGTGGATGCCGCCACACTGAAATTCATCCCGGCACAGAGTGCTTTTTATGTGGTCGGGAGCAACCGAGAGGCAACCATGAGCAACTTTAGCAAATATGCGTTCGCGAAACGGAAGGATGCCGATGCCTTCGCGAAAGCGTACGGCGGATATGTCATGAACTTCTATGATGCCTACACCATAGCGATGGAGGACTTTATGGAAGAGAAGCAGTGAGCAGTGAGCAGTGAGCAGTGAGCAGTGAGCAGTGAGCAGTGAGCAGTGAGCAGTGAGCAAATTTATTATAGACTTGGTGAAACCAACCTTAAATGATGAAAGCTTTTCGGAGAAAAGCCTACTGTAATTTCTAATTTCTCATTTCTAATTTCTCATCCAGCAGTTCTCTGACCACCAGCCGGTCATCAAAAGGATATTTCACCCCTTTGATCTCCTGATAATCCTCATCGCCTTTGCCAAGGATCAGGAGCACCTCATTCTCTCCGAGTTCATCGAGTGCCATTTTGATCGCCAAACGCCTGTCCGGCGTAGCCACGACATGATCTTTCCCGTGCAGCCCCACGAGGATATCCTCGAGTATCTGTTCGGGTACTTCATCGCGCGGGTTGTCGCTGGTCACATAGATCTTTTTGGCAAACCTACCTGCCACGGCACCCATACGCGGGCGTTTTCCCTTGTCCCTGTTGCCGCCTGCACCGAAGACTACGGAGATATCCCTGTCCTTGATCGAGTCAAGCACCTGGTGCATCCCGTCATCGGTATGCGCAAAATCCACAATCACAAGCGGATCTCGGCTTACCACCTCCATGCGCCCTGCGACACCCGCGAAGTTTTCTACCACATCGCAGATATCCTGAAGAGGTTTCTGTGTCAGTATCTGAACGGAACCGACCGCCGCCATGAGGTTGAAGAGGTTGAAAAGGCCTACCATCGGAGAGTGGAATGTCGCTTCCTCCTTCAGATGTTTGATGCCTGCGGTAATACCATGCACCAGCGAATAGGCCTGCACTTTAAAAGTAGCCGGTTCGTCCACCCCGTAGCTTTGTGCATTCACGGGATTGTAGGTGATGGAGCGTATATCATCCTTGTTGAGGAGTTTTGGCGTCTCATCGGCAAAGAAGAGGCTCTTGACGCGCCGGTACTCCTCTACGGTACCGTGATAATCCAGATGGTCGCTGGTGACATTGGTATGCACTTTGAGCGCAAAAGTGATCCCTTCGATCCGCTTCTGGTGGATCGCATGGGAGCTGACCTCCATAATAAAATAGTTGCATCCCAGGTCCAGCACCTGCTTCATATTATGGAGCGTCTCCAGGATCGAAGGGGTCGTCATGCTCTTCTCTTCGATACGGCGCTCCCCTGCGAAGAGTCCGCGTGTACCCTGCAGTGCCGGCTCTTCACCAAGATCCAGCAGGAAGGAGTAGATCGCGGCTGTCGTCGTTGTCTTGCCGTTTGTGCCCGTCACCCCTACTACCCTGAGTTTTTCAATCCCCCAGAGCCCGATCAGCTCCTCGACGCTGATAGATTCGGGTTTCGGGTCCAGCCTATCATAGTATGGTATATTCTGTGATGTTCTCAAAAAGAGCGTATCGGCATCCAGTGCGTTCGTATCATCGCTTAAAAAGCGGTATCCCTTCAGTGCAGATGCTATTTTCACTGTTTGTGTCCCGCCACCAATGTATAGAGGGTCAGGATATCCTGATCATCCCCGAAAAGCGCACTTGAAGCGTCAAGATAGCTAAGCGCCATTTCGTCAAATCCTTCGGCCGTCAACTTTTTGACAAAATCGATAAACTCGTCTTTGTTTGTGATAATGACCTTGGTAGAGAACATGATATCTTCAAAGGTCTTTTTAAAAGAGCCTCTCTCTTCGACCAGCTCCAGAAAATCACTGTAGCGTATCCCGTCACTGTACTCGATCTGCTCCTCGATAGGATCAACAAGCAGTTTTTTCAGTGCATCCTTGGAATTGTCAAGGGTACGGATCAGGCTGTCGATGATCTCCACCGCGTTCTCTTTCTCATCTTTGATCGCCTGGTAGTAATCAAACAGTGCATGTGCCTCTTCACTGCTATCGATACCCAGATCACTCAGATAAACGCCGACTTTCGCTTCATCGAGTGTCGGGTAGTCTTTCAGTAAAATAGCATAATCCCTTAATGCACTGCTGAACTCGCCGTTAAGGAATTCTCCTTCAGCACGCTGCAATAATAGATTTTTATTCACTTTTGCCATCTTATCTCAATTGCTCCAATTTGTCTTCATATCCGAAAGGGACGTTCACGACGGTCATCTCCGGGTGGATCAGTGTTTTCATCTGCTTTTCCACACCGAACTTCAGTGTCGTACCGCTGCTTGCACAGCCGACACAGGCTCCCTGGAGCTGTACATAGACTACACCCTCTTTGATCGCAATCAGTTTGATATCCCCGCCATCCATCTGAATTGCGGGTCTCACCTTTTCAATCACATTCATTACTGCCGGTTCTAGTTCTTCATCGGTAAAAGGGATCAATTTCTTTCCTTTTCATACTAACTTTATCATTCATTATATTATTCATATTATAGCAAAATGATTCACCATTGTGCTTACCTTGAGTGTTATACACTAAAAGATCAAATATGTCAATGGATCTGTTCTATTTTTGGAAAATGTTGAGAGGTAACACTCAAGGCAGTGCCTTGATATGTTGTAGTGCAGTGAACGATTATACGAGTTCGATAATCGCCATAGGTGCTGCATCACCTTTTCTTGTACGAGTCTTGATGATACGAGTGTATCCACCGTTTCTCTCTTTATGCTCCGGAGCGATCTCCGTTACAAGTCTGTTTGTTGCCTCTTTGTCCTGAAGCATTGCAAATACAGCTCTGTGCGCATTGAAATCACCAGCAGATGCTTTCGTGATCAATTTTTCATAGTAACTTCTCAGCTCTTTTGCTTTTGGAAGCGTCGTTTCGATACGACCTTCTCTTGTCAAAGCAATAGAAAGATTCTTAAGAAGTGCCGCTCTGTGTGCAGATGTTCTGCTTAGTTTACGGTAACCATGCTTATGTCTCATGGGAATCCTTTATTGTTTTAATTGTTCTAATTTTTTAACAAGATGTGCTCTTGTAACATCTGAAAGATCATAATCTTCACCAAATCCGTGCTCAACCAGACACTCGTTGATCTCATCAAGAGACTTCTTACCAAGGTTTTTGATGTTTTTGATCTCATTTTCACTCATCAGTACAAGTTCACCAAGGTATTTGATACCCGCTCTGTCAAGTGAATTGAACGATCTTGCACTTAGCCCCAACGAATCAACTGTTTGGAGGAAAGGCTTCAGTTCACTCTCATCACTGCTCTTTTTGATCGGAGCTGTTGAGATATCTACATCAAGTACACCATTAAAGATAGAGAGCTGCTTGTTCATCACTTCAAGCGCATTGGTAAATGCTTCAACCGGACCGATCTGAGCATCTGTCACGATATCAAATGTGATCTTTTCAAAGCTTGGGTTGTCCTCTACAAGCACAGGTTCGATCGCATAGTTCGCTTTTCTTACCGGCGTAAAGAATGCATCCAGGGCGATCGCATCATTTGCGACTTCATCTCTCAGGTTCTCACTTGGTACATATCCGATACCCTTTGAGATTACCACTGTAAAGTTGAGCTCTGCATCCTCATTCAGTGTTGCGAGCGGCAAATCACCGTTGACAACCTCTACCAGGTCGTTGTTGAGATCCTCTGCTGTCACTTCCTTGTGGCCAGCAAAAGAGTAGCTCACTTCTACCCTGTCACTCTCATCTTTGATCTTGAAACGGATATTTTTAAGATTGATAATAAAGACCGCTACATCTTCGTGCATACCTCTAATATTGTCAAACTCATGTGCCGCACCTTCGATCTTGACAGAAATCGGTGCATATCCGATAGAAGAACCAAGGATCAGCCTTCTGAGAGGGTGTGCAAGCGTGACTGCATATCCGCTCTCAAAAGGGTAAGCAGTGATCTGTGCTCTGTTTTCACTGATCTCGTTTACCTCTACCTCAGTTGGCATAAATGGTGCAACTTTAATTTTTCTCATTAGCTAGCCTTTACTCAGATTATTTAGAATATAGCTCGACGATTAAACGCTCTTCAACTGGAATTGAGATCTCTTCTCTTTCAGGTACCCTTGTAAAGATACCGAAGAGTTTCTCTTTATCTACGTCTACCCACTCAACCATACCAGTCTGGTTAGTCAGTTCGATAGCTCTAAGGATTTGAACATTGTTCTTGCTTTTTTCTCTAATTTCGATCTTTTGGCCTGCTTTTACTCTGTATGATGGGATGTCTACTCTTTTCCCGTCAACAAGGATATGACCGTGGTTTACAAATTGTCTCGCTGATGCTCTTGTCGTAGCAAAACCCATTCTGTAAACGACGTTGTCAAGTCTCTGCTCAAGAAGTTGAACAAGAACGTTACCTGTGTTACCTTCTTTTCTGTTTGCTTCATTATAAAGTGCTCTAAACTGCTTTTCGCTTGTTCCGTACATGAACTTCGCTTTTTGCTTCTCTTGAAGCTGAAGACCGTATTCACTGATCTTTGCTCTTCTTTGTCCATGTTGCCCCGGTGCGTATGGTCTTTTTTCAAGTGCAGACTTACCAGCAAGTCTTCTTTCACCTTTCAAACCAAGATCAACACCAAGTCTTCTCTCTAATCTTTCTACCGGACCTCTATATCTAGCCATCTCTATACCTCTTATACTCTACGTTTCTTAGGTGGTCTACACCCGTTGTGTGGTAGTGGTGTAATATCTTTCAATGAAGTTACACGAATACCTTCTGTTGCACCAATTGCTTTTACTGCAGTATCTCTACCTGAACCAGGACCCTGAACTTTGATTCCTACTTCTTTGATACCGTTTTCCATTGCTTTGCTCATCGCATCCGCAACTGCTTCAGTCGCAGCAAATGGAGTAGACTTTTTAGAACCTTTAAAACCTAGTGCTCCTGCAGAACTCCAAGAGATCACATTACCCATCTCGTCAGTGACTGTAATTACTGTATTGTTAAATGTAGCTGCTACGTATACAACACCTTTAGCAATATTCTTTTTTGCTTTTTTCTTAGCCATACTCTGCTACTCCTTACGCTGAACCGACAGTTTTACGCTTACCTTTTCTAGTACGCGCATTTGTCTTCGTTTTTTGACCACGCACCGGCAGTCCTCTTCTATGTCTCAAACCTCTGTAGTTCCCCAGGTCCATCAACGCTTTGATGTCCATAGCAACTTTCTTTCTGAGATCCCCTTCAACCATCAAGTTGTCTTGAATGTAGTTACGGATCGTTGCAGCTTCAGCATCTGTCAACTCGTGAACTCTCTTGCTGTAATCGATCTCTGTTGCATCCAGGATCTGTCTTGAAGTTGTAAGACCAATACCATAAATGTAAGTAAGTGCATACTCCATTCTTTTCTTTTGTGGTAAATCAACACCTGCAATACGTGCCATGTTTATCCTTGTCTCTGTTTGTGTTTTGGATTTTTACAAATCACGCGTACAATACCTTTGCGCTTGATCACTTTGCAGTCATCGCACATTTTCTTAACCGATGGTCTAACCTTCATTGGTTACTCCTGTTTCTATATAAGTACGACGCTTTATAGAAAGAAATTCAAATCTGAACTCCTTTTGCGTTGTCGTTTGTTTGCACCTGGAGTGCCTCTTTGCACCCTTTGTTTTGCGTGGATTATTGAAGTACCATAATCCAATTCTTGATTAATCGGTGCAAATTAATCAAAAATTCTTCACGCAGTGCCTATCTCCTAATGGTAATAGGGAGGAGGATTATACCCAAACTATTATTAATTTTTTCTTATGATTTAATTGCCATTATGGGAAATAAAAAGAGGCAGTGTCGCCATGCAGTATCGTTACTGCACGGTAACTCTTATTTGTATCTAAATGTGATACGGCCCTTGTCAAGGCTGTATGGTGTAAGTTCCACCTTCACTTTGTCACCGGGTAGGATTTTGATATAGTGCATTCTCATCTTTCCTGCAATGTGACAAAGGATCACGTGACCATTGTCAAGTTCTACCTTGAAGGTTGCGTTTGGTAACGCCTCAACTACCTTGCCGTCAATCTCAATTACGTCATCTTTAGCCATTGTATTCCTTTACTTCTATGCTAAAAAGCACCAAGGGTGCGCGGGCATTCCGCCGAGGGGAAACCCAGTGTTAACGAAACTTATTGGACTTTGTTCAATAAGTGTCATATTAAATCAAAACCTTACGCCTCGGTAAGTATCACCGCTTTACCATCAACAACCGCTACCTGGTGTTCGTAATGGCTTGTACGCATACCGTCTTCGCTCACTACGCCCCAATCATCGTCTAATAGTACCGGCGTACCGGACTTATGACATACCATCGGCTCGATACAGAAAACCATACCGTTTTTGATCTTCGGACCCTGGTTTGCCTTGCCTTCAAGATAGTTGGGAATATTGGGCTCGTCGTGCGGCTTGGTACCGATACCGTGACCGCAGTAGTCTCTGAGTGGTACATATCCGCGTTCGGTGATAAAGTCTTCAAGGATCTTCGTCAGCTCCTTAAAGCGCATCCCCTCCCTGATACTCTCAATCGCATGGTAGAGTGCATCTTTCGAACAGGCGATCAACGCCTCATCTTCTGCACTCACTTTCCCTATAGGCATCGTGATCGCTGCATCGCCGTAATAGCCGTCAAGCTTGGTCCCGATATCCAACCCGAGTATATCACCCTCTTTAATGACCGTATCATCGGGAATCCCATGGATACAGACTTCATTGAGCGAAGTACATACCGAGCCTGTAAAACCGTACAAGCCTTTAAATGAGGGGACCGCTCCATGATCACGGATGAACTTCTCACCCATCTCATCGATCTCCTTCAGTGTCATACCTGGTTTGATATTTTCCTGGAGATATTGAAGTGTCTTTCCAACGATCCCGCCAGCTTTTTTAAGCTTGGCGATCTCGTCTGCTTTTCTAAGTGCAATTGCCATTATAGACCCACATTGCCCAACGTATTGTATTGGTTCATTGTTCTTTGCGCTTCGATCTTTCTCATCGTATCCAGTGCAACCTGTACAATGATCAGTACGGCAACCCCACCAAAGTAGAAGCTCGCACCCATACCCGATACGATCGCAAACGGTACCGTTGAAACAATGGCCAAATAGACAGATCCCGAACCGGTCAATCTGCTTGCAACCTCATTCAGGAACTCTTTGGTGTGCTCGCCCGGTCTTACACCCGGGATAAATCCACCCTGTCTTTTAAGGTTGTCAGCGATATCTTTTGCGTTAAATGCAATCGATGCATAAAAGAATGCAAAGAACATTACAAGCAAGAATGTCGCTGCATTAAAGATCAAACCGCCCGGTGCCAATGCATCAGCAAGCGTCGTTGCGATATCAGAAGTGCTTGACTGCAGCATCGTCAACGGGAACATCAACACGGCACTTGCAAAGATCGGTGGAATCACCCCTGAAAGGTTTACTTTTACAGGAATATAGTTCATCACTCTCTTAGACTGGTTTTGCATAATTGTCTTTCTTGAATAGGAGATAGGAACCCTTCTCTCACCAAGCTCGACATAGATGATCGCAAGTACGGTGATGATCATGATCGCAAGAATAGCAAGTACCATCAGGAAGTTCATCTCACCCGCATTCACTGCTCTTATCGTATTTCCTATACCTGACGGAAGTCCAGAAACGATACCTGCAAAGATGATCAAAGAGATACCGTTACCGATACCCTTCTGTGTGATCTGCTCACCAAACCACATCAACAGCATCGTACCAGCAAGCATAGAGAATGTTGTCAATACCGTAAACATCATCGGATCGATCATGATCGCGCTCTGTCCCGTACGACCAGTCATACTCTGAAGTCCCATAGATACACCGATCGCCTGAACAACAGTGATAAAAATAGTGAAATAACGAATGATCTGCATATACTTTTGCATACCGTCACGCTCTTTTTTCATCTGTCCGAGTGTCGGGAAAGTAGCTGCAAGGAGTTCCATTACGATAGAAGCGGTGATATAGGGCATGATACCCAGAGAGATAATACTTAAACGTTCAACCGCACCACCGGAGAACATACTTAACATTCCAATCCCGTTGTTGGCATTGGCGTCAAAGAACTCTTTGATCACGCCAAGGTCAACCCCGGGTGTAGGAACATAGGCTAAAACTCTGTACGCAAAAAGAAATCCCAACGTAATCAGGATTTTTTGAGTTAAAGCGTTACCCATGATTATTTTCCGCTTGTTGTTACAGCGTCATCTTTGATCTTAGCTGCGAGATCTTTCGCACCGGTACCGATCAGTTTTACTCTGGTTGCTGACTTAGGAAGTCTGTATACTGACGTGATACTCTCAAGTGTGATCTCTTCAAGTTCTGCAACTTTCGTATTTTTTACTACGTTGATCACATGTGGTTTTACCACTCTTGAAGTAAATCCTACTTTAGGAAGTCTTCTTGCAAGTGGCTGTTGTCCACCCTCGAAGTTTCTCTTCTCATTGTAACCAGATCTTGCTTTTTGACCTTTGTTACCTTTACCTGCCGTTTTACCTGTACCAGAACCCTGACCACGTCCGATTCTTTTTCTGTTACGTGTAGAACCTGGTGCCGGTTGTAAATTATGTAGACCCATACTTTACCCCTTACGCTTTGATTCTAGTAAGTGCTTCTACAGTCGCTCTTACCAAGTTGTTAGGGTTGTTAGACCCGATAGATTTAGTCAAGATATCTTTATATCCTGCAAGTTCAAGAACCGGTCTAGCTGCACCACCGGCAATTACACCCGTACCTTCGCTAGCTGGTTTAAGCAAGATTCTACTTGCATTGAACTTGTGCTCGATATCGTGAGCGATGGTTGTTCCCTTGATATTTACTTTTACAAGGTTTTTGTGTGCATCATCGACAGCTTTTTTGATCGCATCAGGAACTTCTTTCGCTTTACCGAATCCGTATCCTACTGTACCGTTTTTGTCTCCGATTACTACAAGGGCAGTAAATCTGAATCTTCTACCACCCTTTACAACCTTAACAACACGCCCGATGTTAACGATTACTTCTTCAAATTCTTTTTCTACAGTTTCTTGTTGCATCGCTTATCCTTAAAACTTAATTCCGGCTTCTCTGAGTGCATCAGCAAATGACGCAACAACACCGTGGTAGAGGTAACCATTTCTATCAAAAACAACAGCATCGATGTTTTTTGCTGCAAGTGCTTTAGCCATCTCGGCTGCCACTTGCTTTACATCTTCCTGGTTTGCTTTAAGTCCCATTTTTTTACCATCGGCAGCTGCCAATGTTGCACCAGCGTTATCATCGATCGCTTGCGCATAGAAGTGCTTGTTAGACTTAAAGATTGTAAGTCTTGGAAGCTCTGCTGTTCCGAAGATCTTACCTCTTACTCTTGCTTTTCTTTGAGCACGTAGTTTATTTTTTCTTTTTTGAATACTTTTTAACATCTACCGCTCCTTACTTAGCTGACTTACCAGCTTTTCTGATGATTGTCTCATCAGTATACTTCACACCCTTACCTTTGTAAGGCTCTGGTGGTCTGAATTCTCTAATCTCAGCTGCAACCTGGCCAACTGCTTGCTTATCTGTACCTTTCACTGTAATGATGTTCTTCTCTACAGTGATTTCAAGACCTGCCGGGATCACATAATCAATCGGGTGAGAGAATCCCAGTTGAAGGTTAAGCACGTTACCCGCAACAGAAGCTCTGTAACCAACACCGTTGATCTCCAGTGACTTCGTATAACCTTGATCAAGTCCAACGATAATATTGTTAAAGAGTGATCTGTAAGTACCCCAATACGCTGAAGATTGTTTATCTTCTCCAACTCTTTCAAATACTACATCAGCACCATCAATGTTTACATTAACTCTTCCGTAAGTCTCAAGTCTCTTTTCAAGATTGCCTTTTTTCGCTACTACACAAGTACCGTCAAGCGCTACATCGATACCGCTTGGAACAGTTACTGGTTTTTTTCCTACTCTTGACATCTCTACTCCTTACCAAATACTACAGATTACTTCGCCACCGATACCACGTTTGTACGCTTCATCGTTTGCAAGTACACCCTGGCTTGTTGATACCACCAAAGTTCCGTAACCGTTTTTAAATGTTTTGATCTCATCTTTACCTTTGTGGATACGACGTCCGGGTTTAGAGATCTTTTTCACTTCGTTGATAACGCTTTTTTCATTGTCGTCATATTTCAATACAACATCAATTGTCTTTTTGTTACCATCTTCTTTTACTGTATAGCTCTCAAGGTATCCTTTTTCAACCAAGATCGCTACCGTTGCTTCAACCATTTTTGAGTGAAGAAGGGTTGTTACATCCAGTCTTCTTTGTGCAGCATTTCTGATACGAGTCAGAGAATCTGCCATAATATCTGTCATCATCTTTCTATCTCCTTACCAGCTTGCTTTACGTAGACCAGGGATCAATCCCTCGTTACCCATTTTTCTTAAACACACACGACAGATACCGAAATCTCTGTATACTGAGTGTGGTCTACCACAAATATTACATCTTGTATATGCCTGAGTTGAGAACTTTGCTTTTCTCTGTTGTTTTGCAATCATAGATTTCTTAGCCATTAGTTTCTCCCTTTAGCGAAAGGCATACCAAGCTTTTCTAAAAGCATGAATGCTTCTTTATCGTCTTCAGTGCTGGTAACGATAGTGATGTTCATACCGTGTGTTTTAATGATGTTGTCAAATACCACTTCCGGGAACATCAACTGCTCTTGAAGACCGAAGTTGTAGTTACCTCTACCGTCAAAACCTTTTCTTGGGGTACCCCTAAAGTCTTTTACTCTTGGAAGTGCGATTGAAACCAACTTATCAAAGAAGTTGTACATGTTTGCACCTCTTAGAGTCACTCTGATACCAGATGGTGAACCCTCTCTTGCTTTAAAACCAGCAACTGATTTTTTTGCATTTACGATGACCGCTTTTTGACCAGCGATCAGTGAGATCGTCTCTCTCATGTTTTCGATGAGTTTAGAGTCTTTACCCTCTTCACCGGCACCAACAGAGATTACGATCTTCTCAAGCTTCGGAGTCTGCATCGCGTTTTTGATCCCACACTCTTCGCGAAGTGCAGGTACGATGTCATTGTACTTTTGCTTCATTCTACTCATTAGATTATGCCTCTACTTTTTTTACGTTTGAGATGTGAATTGGTGTCTCTTTGCTTACAAATCCACCCTCTTTATTTTGCTCACTTGGCTTAACAGCTTTCTTAGCCATTTTACAACCAGCAACAATTACTGCTTCTTTCTTTGGCATAACACGAAGAACTTCTCCTGTTTTACCCTTATCATCACCAGAGATAACCATTACTTGGTCACCCTTTTTGATTTTCAATTTAGTTGCCATTACCATACCTCCGGTGCAAGTGATACGATCTTCATAAATCCTGCATATCTTGTCTCTCTTGCTACAGGTCCAAAGATACGAGTACCAATCGGGTTGCTTTTATCATCAATAATAACTGCTGCATTGTCGTCGAATCTGATAAGTGATCCGTTTTCTCTATGGATCTCTTTGTGTGTTCTAACTACAACAGCTTTAACAACTTTACCTTTTTTAACTTTACCTGTTGGAAGTGCTTTCTTTACAGAAGCTACGATAACATCACCTACTGATGCATATCTTCTTTTAGATCCACCAAGTACCTTAATACACATAATCTCTTTTGCACCAGAGTTGTCTGCTACATTCAATCTTGTAAAACTTTGGATCATACTACTTCCCTTCTCTTCACAACTTCAAGAAGTCTGAACGACTTTGTTTTAGATAGTGGTCTACACTCGATTGCAGTTACCGTATCACCAACATTGATCTCGTTTCTCTCGTCATGAATAAGATATTTTTTAAATCTTTTTACTGTCTTGTGATATCTTGGGTGAAGCACCTTTCTCTCTACAAGTAGAGTGGCAGTTTTATCTCCAGCCTTCTTGATCACAGTACCTGTTATTTGTCTTTTTGGCATATCAGATCCTTACTTCGCTCTAGCAGCAGTCAATGCTGTCTGGATTCTTGCGATATCTTTCTTCGCTACTCTCAACTCACTTGTGTTTGTAAGCTGCATTGTTCTTTGCTTCGCTTTAAGAGTAAACAGCTCAAGCTTCTTCTCTTTAAGCATCTCCAAAAGCTCTGCTTCGCTTTTTTCTTTCAAATCAATATAGTTCATTTGTATCCTTTAAAGCGACAATTTTACACTTGAATGGCAACTTGTGGATTGCAAGTGTCAATGCTTCTCTTGCAAGAGTCTCTTCTACACCAGCCATTTCAAAGATGATTCTACCAGGTGCAATGTTCATTACCCACTCTTCTACTGGACCTTTACCTTTACCCATTCTCACTTCCAGTGGTCTTTTTGTCAAAGGTTTGTCAGGGAAAACTCTAATCCAGGTTTTACCGCTTCTCTTAATATGTCTAGTCATCGTAATACGAGCAGCTTCGATTTGTCTGGAGTTGATTCTACCAGCTTCTGTTGCTTTGATTGCGATGTCACCGAACTCGATCTTGTTACCTCTGAAAGATTTACCGCGGTTGCGGCCTTTCATCTGCTTTCTCCATTTGGTTCTTTTAGGCATCAACATGATTATTCACCTCTTTTTCTAGATGGTCTCTTACCACCTTTTTTCTCTTCTGCCGGCTCAGCCTGGATACCTTTTTGAAGTACTTCACCTTTGAAGATCCAAACTTTGATACCGATGATTCCGTATGTAGTATGCGCTTCTGCAAAACCGTAATCAATTTTTGCTCTTAGTGTATGTAGAGGCACTCTACCTTCAAGATACCACTCAGTTCTTGCCATCTCAGCACCACCAAGTCTACCGGATACAGAGATCTTGATCCCTTTTGCACCTGATTTCAATGCACCCTGGATCACTTTTTTCATTGCACGTCTGAATGCAACACGTCTTTCAAGTTGAGTCGCTACGTTTTCAGCCGCAAGTTGTGCTGAAGCCTGTGGACGCTTCTCTTCTTTAATGTTGATTGCAACATCTTTCTTAAGCATGTTAGTCAATGTCACTTTCAACTTCTCGATATCCGCACCTTTTTTACCGATAATGATACCTGGACGTGCAGTGATGATGTTCACTCTTAGCTTTTTCGCTGTTCTTTCGATAATGATGTTAGAAACACCCGCATAGAAAAGCTCTTTTTTTAGGAATTTTCTGATCTTGTGATCTTCAGCGATGAAATCAGATGCTCTTCCTTTTGCCGGGAACCATCTTGACTCCCAGTTTCTGTTGATTCCGAGTCTAAGACCTACAGGATTAACTTTTTGACCCATCTTATGCTTCCTTTCCGTTCGTTGCTGGACCAACTTCTACAAGAATGTGTGATGTTGGCTTGATGATTCTTGTTGCAGTACCTCTTGCTCTAGGTCTCCATCTTTTCATCACAGCTGCTTTATCTACTCTACATGAAGTGATCACAACTTCTTCCGGCTCATAATCACCGTTTGCAACCGCTGAAGCGATCACTTTAGAGATGATCCCTGCTGCCTTGTTAGGCATAAAGTCCAGTGCTGCAAGCGCCAACTCTGCGTTCATCCCTTGTACTTCTCTAGCAATAAGTCTTGCTTTTGTAGGTGAAACTCTTGCGAATTTTAATAGTGCTTTACTCATCTTAACCTACCTTCTTCTGTACAGAACCTTTATGGCCCTTGAATGTTCTAGTCGGTGCGAATTCACCCAGTTTGTAACCTACATGGTTTTCAGTCACAAATACCGGTACAAATTGTCTACCGTTGTGTACATTGATCGTCAAACCGATAAACTCAGGGAAGATCACTGATCTTCTTGACCAAGTTTTGATTGGTTTGTTTGATCCTTCTTCTTTTGCTTTAAGCACTTTTTTCATTAGGTGACCATCGATAAATGGACCTTTTTTTGTCGATCTTGCCATCTCTTAGCCCCTTATTTCTTTCTCTTGCTGATGATAAGTTTATCACTAGCTTTTTTCTTACGAGTCTTGTAACCCTTCGTTGGGATACCCCAAGGAGATACCGGGTGACGACCAGAGTTTGTTTTACCTTCACCACCACCGTGCGGGTGATCTACCGGGTTCATTGCAGAACCTCTGGTTTGCGGTCTGATACCTCTGTGTCTGTTTCTACCAGCTTTACCAACTACTTCGTTAGCGATCTCTTCGTTACCGATCGTACCAACGGTTGCCATACACTCACCAAGTACATATCTCATCTCACCGGAAGGTAGTCTTAGAGAAACATACTTACCATCTCTACCCATGATCTGCGCATATGCACCGGCACTTCTTGCCATTGCACCACCCTGACCCGGGTTGATCTCGATGTTGTGTACGATGGTACCCACAGGGATAGACTTCAATTTCATCGCGTTACCAGTCTTGATATCAAGTCCCGCTTCCGCTGACATTACTTTATCGCCAACCATCAAACCTTTTGGCTGAAGGATATATCTTCTGTCACCGTCTACATACTTGACAAGACAGATTCTACAGTTTCTGTACGGATCGTACTCAACCGTTGCTACTGTACCTTCTACACCGAATTTGTTTCTTTTGAAATCGATGATTCTGTAAAGTTTTTTCGCACCAGCTTCTTTATGTCTTGAAGTGATTCTACCGTATGAGTTTCTACCTGCACTTGCCGGAAGTTTCTTAAGTAGGCTTCTTACACTTGCTTTCGCAGTAATGTCACTGCTGTCAAGGTTTGTCATCCATCTTCTAGCTGGAGTTATTGGTCTATATGATTTCATTGCCATCTTCTACTCCTTATACCGCTAGGCTTTCAATTTTTGCATCTTCAGGAAGCTTCACATAAAACTTTTTAAGGTCAGCTCTTTTCCCTTCAACACCTCTGAATCTTTTCACTTTTCCGTTTACTCTCATAGAGTTAACTCTAAGTGGGTTGATCCCGAAGAACTCTCTAAATACCTCTTTTAGACCGTTTTTAGTCATTCTAGGACTTGTCTGTACTACGATGACACCGTCTTCTTGAAGACCCAAAGTCTTCTCTGTATACATGATTGCTTTAATATCTGTAATATCTGCCATCTTAAGCCTCTTTTGTCAATTTATCAAAGACAGCTTTTTCGATTACCATTGAGTGGTATGCTGCCGCAAGGTAAGCATTAAGCTCATTTGCTTCGATCAGGTAAGCATTTTGAAGATTTCTGAATGCCAAGAAAGTCTTGTCATCGATCATCTCTTTTACTACCAGTACATCTCTCTGTCCAAGACCGTTTACAAATGCCACTGCATCTTTTGTCTTACCAGATTCGATGTTTACAGAGTCAACAACAAAAAGCTTCTCGTTTGCTGCCATTTCAGCAACTGCATGCATCAAAGCAAGTTTCTTCTGTTTTTTGTTCACTTTTTGGTCGTAGTTTCTGTTTGTATTTGGACCAAATACAACACCACCACCTCTGAAGTGAGGAGCTCTGATAGAACCCTGTCTTGCTCTACCGCCACCTTTTTGTGCAAATGGTTTTCTTCCGCCACCGCTTACAGCTGATCTGTTTTTGACTGCCGCTGTATTTGCTCTTAGACCAGAAGCATATGCTTTACAGTAAAGGTATAGGTTGTGCGGGTGCACTTCCAAAAACGCCTGTGGTAAATCACTTGTTTTAATTACTGTTGTACTCATTATTTCACAATCCTTACCAATCCACGTGAACCGTTAGCTCCTGGGATTGAACCTTTTAATACTAGAATTCCGTTCTCTGCATCAAATGAGATCACTTCGTTCTTTACTGTTACTTTAGTGTTTCCGTACTGACCTGGCATCTTTTGTCCCGGTTGTACACGACCTGGCCATTCACACATACCGATTGAACCGACTCTTCTACCGAATCTGTGTCCGTGTGACGCTGGTCCACCACCAAATCCGTGACGCTTAACAGCACCCTGGAAACCACGTCCCTTAGTATTTAGTGACGTTTTTACTACTGCAGCTTCAGCAAGTGCTGCCGGGTTAAGATCACCGGCTTCTGTACCTTCTGCTACAGAAATCGTCATGAATTTGTTAAACTCTTTGCTTACACCGTACTTAGCCTGCTGACCTTCGATACTTTTGTTAAGCTTTTTGCTGGAGTTATACGCTACAAGTGCTTTTCCGTCTTCTCTTACTTCACATACTTTTGCTTCAACAACTTTAAGAAGTGTTACAGGAACACTTGGTACATCTACAGTTCTGCTCATACCAATTTTTTCAATAATAAATTCCATGTTTTACTCCTCTTACTTGTCCATTGATCTGATTTCAACTTCGATTTCAGGTGCAAGATCCAATTTCATTAGTGAATCTACAGTCTCTGAAGTCGCTGAAACGATATCAATCATTCTTCCGTGAATTCTGATCTCAAACTGCTCACGTGAATCTTTGTTTACGTGTGGTGATTTAAGAACAGTGTAACGCTTAAGTTTAGTTGGCATCGGGATCGGCCCTCTAATCTCAGCACCTGTACGTTTAACTGCATCAACGATAGCAGCAACTGATCTATCCAGTACTCTGTGATCGTAAGCTTTGAGCTTCAATCTGATTTTTTCCATTTTTTACCCTTATAAAGAACTCGTTAGCCAAGCGATTGCCGGGTGCCTAAACACAGGACAGTTTTGTCCCCTAACATATATTAGGAACGCGAATTATATCCAAATTTTTTGAGAGCCTCAATACTTTTCAGCCAAAAATCGGTACAATTTAAAAAATTATTTCCTTTTAAGAAGGAAGGAAGGGAACTTTATCTCATGGAACTTCTCGAATATTTTCACTCACAACACTACAACAGCGAAAAATACATTCCGCGAAAACTCCAGCTGCCGGAAAAGGGAGATATCAATCTTTATGGCGTGCGCGGCGCGGGCAAGAGCTCCATGATACTGGCACACCTGGAAGAGATCGATGAAGAGGAGCGCCTCTATATCGACCTGGAGGACCCCAACCTCATCTTCGGCACACTCAATGCAGTAACACTGCAGCACTATATCGACCACAATGAGATCACCCTGCTCGTACTCGACCACTATGAAGAAGGCCGCCTTGAACAGCTGCCAAGTGTTGATCGTCTTATCGTGATCTCCCGGACACCGATTGATGATCCCAAGCTCACCCCCATAGAGCTTTTCCCACTGGACTATGAGGAGTTTCTGGCGTTTGAAAGCTCCATCTCGGCGACCAATGCCTTCAACCATTTTCTCAAATGCGGAACGCTTCCTGCCCTGGCACGATCCTACCGTTCAACACTGCTTCCGATGAAACAGTTCTGGCAGAGTCACTTCACGCCCAACGAACAACAGCTTCTGCTGATACTGGCACAGCATCATACCAAACACCTCACCATCCACCAGATCTATACCTTTGCAAAAGAGCGCTTCAGGGTCTCCAAGGACTGGCTCTACAGGACGATCAACGCTTTCACAGAGGAAAAGCTCATCTTTTTCATTGATGACCGTTACCAGAAAGGCGGCAAAAAGATGATCCTTTTTGACTTCGCCTTTGCCAAGTACCTCACTACCGGCCAGCCTTTTATCACCCAGTTTGACACCATGATCGCTCTGGCGCTCGTGAAGCACGGCATAGTATTTGAAACCCTCGGGATACATGGCTATATTACCAAAGACGGTGAGCTGATCATCCCTGCCCCCTTTGAAAGCGAAGAGAGCCTCTGGGCAAAATCCCAGAGCAAATTCTCCCTCTACAAACAGTACAGGGTCAAAAAGATCACGATCGTCACCGTAGCCAACAGCTACGAATATGACATCGAAAAACTCCACTTCGAAGCCCTCCCCTTCTATGAGTGGACCGTACTGTTTGATGA
>JACXUO010000092.1 GCA_014763885.1 Campylobacterales bacterium | reverse complement strand
TTGCAGGAAAGTTTAAAAGAGGATAAAGAGAAACTATGACCAACATCATACTATGCGGAGGAAGCGGCACAAGGCTCTGGCCTGTAAGCCGAACATTGATGCCCAAGCAGTTTGTAAAACTTTTTGACAATAAATCACTTTTCCAGCTGACGGTTGAACGCAATGCCAAACTGTGTGATGCACAGTTCATCGTCTCAAATGCAGAGCAGTATTTCCTCGCCCTTGATCAACTTGAAGAACTACCGCATAATGATACCGAGTATCTCCTGGAACCTGTAGGGCGAAACACCGCTCCTGCGATCGCCCTGGCATGTATGGCTCTGGATCCCGAAGAGATCGTACTTGTCACCCCATCAGACCACCTGATCAAAGAGAGTGAGGCCTACAGCAAAGTGATAGAAGAAGCCCAGAAACTGGCTTTTGAAGGTCATCTGGTCACTTTCGGTATCACTCCGAAGTATGCCGAGACGGGTTTTGGGTATATAGAGGCTTCGCCTGTTATTGGTAATTCGTCATTGGTTACTGGAATGGATGTAGTAAATTTTCATGAGAAGCCGGATATAGAAACGGCAAATGCATATCTGGAAAAAAATACCCAATATACAAATAACGAATCAACCAATTACTATATGTGGAACTCAGGAATGTTCTGTTTCAAAGCGGGGGTATTCCTTGAAGAGCTGAAAAAACATGCGCTCAAGATACATGAAGCCTCAAAAGCAGCCTTTGAAAATGCGGCAAAAGAGGAGATGATCCGTATCAAGCATGATGATATGATGGCAATCCTTGAAGAGAGTATCGACTATGCAGTGATGGAAAAGAGTGACAAAGTGAAAGTTGTCCCTTCAGATATCGGCTGGTCAGACCTTGGAAGTTTTGATGCCCTTTACGAGGAGCTGGATAAAGACGAAGCCGGCAACACGCTCAATCCGAACCATATCTCTATCGGCAGCAGAAACAATCTCATCTACGGGAGTGAGAGAAAGATCGCTACGGTTGACATCGAAGATACGATCGTTGTGGATACCGGGGATGCACTGCTGATCGCCAAAAAAGGCTCTTCCCAAAGGGTCAAAGAGGTGGTGGCCGAGATCAGAAAGAATACAGAGCTTCACCATATCCACCTTACCGGACATAGACCATGGGGGACCTATACGGTACTCGAAGAGAGTGACGGCTACAAGATCAAGCATATCGAGGTCAAACCGGGCAAACGTCTCTCCCTGCAAAAACACTATCACCGCAACGAGCACTGGATCGTGCTCAGCGGGAGTGCAACGGTGACGGTAAATGATAAAGAGTTTATCGTCAACCCCAATGAATCGACCTATATCAAAGCCGGGGATATCCACAGGCTGGAGAACAGAGGAAAGCTGCCTTTGGTGATCATCGAAGCGCAGGTGGGTGAGTATACGGGTGAAGATGATATCGTGAGACTTGATGATGATTATCATCGTGAGGCGTAAATCGTGAATCGTGAGCGGTAAGCGGAGGATATAGAATGAAAAGCAGAGCAGAAACACAAATTTATATTGATTTGATGAAATATTTAAAAGGGAAGATCTAATGTCACCAATTACGAATCACGAATCACGAATGACGAAAGAGCAACCCAAGGTTGCTCTCATCACAGGGATCACAGGACAGGACGGTTCCTATCTGGCAGAGTTCCTGCTTAAAAAGGGGTATATCGTTCACGGGATCAAGAGAAGATCTTCGCTGTTCAACACAGACCGTATCGACCACCTCTACCAGGACCCGCATGTAGAGCACAGAAACTTTATTTTGCATTATGGTGATATGACAGACTCGATGAACCTCACGCGTATCATCCAGGAGGTACAGCCGGATGAGATATATAACCTTGCTGCGATGAGCCATGTGGCTGTCTCTTTCGAGACACCGGAGTATGTAGCCAATGCCGATGGTACGGGGACACTTCGTATCCTGGAAGCAGTGAAACTTCTGGGTCTTACAAAAAAGACCAAGATCTATCAGGCGTCCACTTCTGAACTCTATGGAAAAGTGCAGGAGACACCGCAGAGCGAAACGACACCTTTTTACCCCAGAAGCCCTTATGCGGTAGCGAAGATGTACGCCTACTGGATCACAGTGAACTACCGCGAGGCGTACGGTATGTTTGCCTGCAACGGTATCCTCTTCAACCACGAGTCACCTGTGAGAGGGGAGACCTTCGTCACACGTAAGATCACAAGAGCCGCTTCGAAGATCGCTCTTGGACTTCAGGATAAACTCTACCTTGGAAATCTCGATGCCAAACGTGACTGGGGACATGCAAAAGACTATGTGCGTATGATGTGGATGATCCTCCAGGCGGATGAGCCCGAAGACTGGGTCATCGCTACAGGAAAGACCACCACGGTAAGAGACTTTGTGAGAATGGCATTTGAGTACTGCGGTATAGAGCTTGAGTTCAAAGGCGAAGGCGTGGATGAAGTCGGTATCGTCAAGTCGATCGATGAAGCACTCTTCCGTTCACGAATTACGAATGCCCGATCAGGAAATGCCCTTGGGCTGCACGAGTCACAAATCACGGACCTCCTTGGTAAGGAGGTTGTAGCCGTAGATCCTAGATATTTCAGACCCACAGAGGTTGATCTTCTTCTGGGTGATCCGACAAAAGCCGAGCAGAAACTCGGGTGGAGAAGAGCATATGATCTTAAAGAACTGGTTGATGATATGATGAAGAGTGATCTTAAACTGATGACGAAGGATCAGTACCTCAAAGATGGGGGGTATACGATTATGAGTTACTTTGAATAAGAGCAGAGTTAAGTGCTAAGCGTTAAGTGCTATGAAAGGTCTTTAGATGAAATGTGAAAAGTTGGATGTTTGGAAAAAAAGTGCTCGATTATCCGCTAATGTTTATAAAGTTTTTAAAGAGTGTAAGGATTATGGTTTCAAAGACCAGATAACGCGTGCTGGACTTTCTATTCCCAGTAATATTGCAGAAGGTATGGAAAAAGAGTCCTTGAAAGAGCGAACTAGATTTCTTGACATTGCAAAAGGTTCTGCTGCAGAATTTGCAACACAGACGTATATAGGTATGGATATCGGATACATTAAAAAAGAAGAAGGTAAAAGTTGGCTAGAAGAGTCAAATCATATACTCTCCATGTTGTCAAATCTTCAAAAATCAATAAGAGAAAAAAATAATGGTCTATGAATACTAAGTGTTACGAAAAAGGAATGATAGAAATATGAATTTAGATTCAAAAATATTTGTGGCCGGTGGGACAGGTCTCGTTGGCTCTGCCATCATAAAAAACTTGCAGGAAAAAGGCTATACTAATATAGTTGCAAATTATCATAATAAACAACCTATCGTAGCACATAACACGTCGCACTTAGCACAAACAAATTCTGTTCACTATATAAAATTAGATTTGCTTGATAGCAATGCAGTCGCAGATTTCTTCGAACAAGAGAAGTATCTATCCAAAGAATTGCCCGCAACCGATGAAAGAGGAGTATCTGCTGACCAGTGAGCTGGAGTATACCAACGAACCCTATGCGATCGCCAAGATCGCGGGGATCAAGATGTGCGAAAGTTACAACCTCCAGTACGGGACCAACTTCATCTCGGTGATGCCAACCAACCTCTATGGACCGAACGACAACTTTGATCTGGAGAAGAGTCATGTGTTGCCTGCTTTGATCCGCAAGATTCATCTTGGGAAAGCACTCGAAAACAAAGATTGGGAAACGATCAAAACCGATCTTAACAAACTCCCCATCGAAGGTATCGATGGCAATGCTTCAGAAGAGGAGATACTAACAGTTTTCCAAAAATACGGATTACGAATCACGGATTACGAATCACGACCTGCTGTGCAGGTAGAGATCTGGGGCAGCGGGAAACCAAGACGCGAGTTTCTTTATAGTGAAGATATGGCGGATGCCTGTGTCTTTTTACTTGAAAATAGAGATTTTGAAGATACTTATGAGGTCGGCGATAAAGAGATACGAAATACGCATATAAATATAGGTACAGGTAAAGATATCAGTATCAAAGAGCTTGCCTGTCTCATAAAAAAGATAGTGGGTTACCGTGGTGAACTCTACTTTAACACCGATAAACCGGATGGAACTTTGGTCAAGCTAACCGATCCATCAAAACTACATGCTCTTGGCTGGACGCATAAAGTGGAGCTTGAAGAAGGAATCAAAAAAATGTATGCATGGTATGTAAATAACTAAATGAGAAAAAAAATCAGATCCCTCAAAAACCATCAAGGCTTTGTGAAGTATGCCAAGAATACCTCATGGCTTTTTGCAGAAAAAATCCTGCGCATGGTCGTAGGGCTTTTTGTCGGGATATGGGTGGCAAGATACCTTGGCCCGGAGCAGTTTGGACTTTTGTCTTATGTGCAGAGCTTTGTCGGGTTGTTTACCGCTATCGCTACGCTTGGTCTTGATGGCATCGTGGTGCGAGAGCTAGTTAAAGATGAGAGCAGGAGAGATGAGCTTATCGGAACAGCC
>JACXUO010000091.1 GCA_014763885.1 Campylobacterales bacterium | reverse complement strand
CTACAAAACGATCGTCCAGAAGCTCTGCGTCGGCGAGGAGTATGACCAGAAGGCGCTGCTGCTCAAACTGGTCGATATGGGGTACAAACGCAACGATGAGTACTTTGACCGGGGGAACTTCCGTGTCAGCGGGGAGGTGATAGATATCTATCCCGCCTACTCCGAGGAGTTTGCCATCCGTGTAGAGTTCTTCGGCGATGAAGTCGAGGATATCTACACCTTCAACTCGCTCACCGGCGAGAAGGACGAGCACAAAAAAGAGGTGACCGTCTACTCCGCCAACCAGTTCATCGTTGGCAAAGAGAAACTGGCAAAAGCGATCAAAAGCATCGAGGAGGAGCTGGACGAGAGGCTGGCATTTTATCAGAAAGAGGAGCGGCTTGTCGAATACAACCGCCTCAAACAGCGTACCGAGTTCGACCTGGAGATGCTGGAGGCCACGGGGATCTGCAAAGGGATCGAGAACTACTCCCGCCACCTTACGGGGAAAAAACCGGGTGAGACCCCCTACTCGATGATGGACTACTTCGAGGCGATGCATGATGACTACCTGGTGATCGTCGATGAGTCGCATGTCTCCCTGCCCCAGTTCCGCGGTATGTATGCGGGGGACAGAAGCCGCAAAGAGGTGCTGGTGGAACACGGCTTCCGCCTCCCCTCGGCACTGGACAACCGTCCGCTCAAATTTGACGAATATATCAGTAAGGCGCCCCACTACCTTTTCGTCTCTGCCACACCGGCACAGATCGAAGGGGAGCTCTCCTCCGTCGTTGCCGAACAAGTCGTACGTCCCACAGGGCTGCTCGATCCCGAGATAGAGGTGATCGACAGCACCTACCAGGTGGAGGACCTCCACGACAGGATGAAACCCGTCATCGAACGGGGAGAACGGGTACTCGTCACGGTCCTGACTAAAAAGATGGCCGAAGAACTGACCACCTACTACAATGACCTTGGGCTCAAGGCACGCTATATGCACTCCGAGATGGATGCGATCGAACGCAACCAGCGATCCTTGATGCGGACAAAGAGGGGTTCCTCCGCTCGACCACCTCGCTGATACAGACCTCCGGGCGCGCGGCCAGAAATGCCAACGGAAAAGTGCTGATGTATGCCAAGAAGATGACGGAATCGATGAAGACCACGATCGAAACCACGCAGGCGAGACGCAAAAAGCAGATCGCCTACAACAAGGCACACAATATCACACCCAGAACCACGGTCAGGGAGCTTGATACCGATCTCAAGGTAGAAGATGCGGGGGAGCTCTACAACAAACGCAGCAAGCTGGACAAGATGCCGAAAGCCGAACGCCAGAAAGTGATCGGTGAGCTCAAGGCCAAGATGCTTGCTGCAGCCAAAAATCTTGAGTTTGAAGAGGCGGCAAGGCTGCGGGATGAGATCGCCAAGATCAAAAAGCTCTAACGCGGTTATTGGACGGTTTCCAACTTTTGCTATAATACACGCAATATAATGTAAAAAGATAAGAATTCCGCCTCGTTCCATATCAGGAGAGATTGTGAAAAAAACAAATAGGGTGTTCGTCATTCTGATACCGGATCGAAGTCCGGCATGACAGATTCAGAATCCCCTAAGTTTCTCTGTAATTCGATAAGATCCTGAATCAAGTTCAGGATGACAGTGGAAAAACAGTAGTTCTTTCACACTCTTAGAAGAGTAGGAACGGGTCCGAATTTTTAGTTTTTACCTTTTAATTTTTAATTCAAAAAACGGAGTTTTTATGTCAATGGATCTGAATTCATCGCAACTCTATTTCAACCGTGAGCTCTCATGGCTGCAGTTCAACTCCCGCGTACTCGCACAGGCGCTCGATGAGAACCTGCCGCCGCTGGAGAGGCTGAAGTTCATCGCGATCTACGGAACCAACCTTGACGAGTTCTATATGATACGTGTCGCGGGGCTCAAGTCGCTCTATGATGCACGTATCCAGGAGACAGGGCCGGACAAGCTGACCCCCGGCGAGCAGCTTGAGGAGATACGCAACTATCTCCATCAAGAGCACATGATCCTTGAGTCATGCTACAACTCTATTGTCTCAGAGCTCTATACCCATGGCGTCAATATCAAAAACTACACTACACTCAATGAACAGGAAGAGGAAGAGGTCAAAGCAATCTTTTTCAATGAGATCTACCCGGTGATCATCCCCATCGCCGTGGATGCGACCCACCCCTTCCCCCACCTCAACAACCTGAGCTTCGGCCTGGCGCTCACCCTCAGGGACGACTCCAACCAGATCAAGCACGGCCTGATCCGTATCCCGCGCGTGCTGCCGAGATTTATACAGATCGACCATACCTTTGTACCGATCGATACGGTAGTGGAGTATTTCGCTTCGGAACTCTTCCCGGGGTTCAAGTGCATCGCCTCCACCCCGTTCAGGGTCACAAGAAATGCCGATATCGAGATCGAGGAGGAGGAGGCCGATGATTTCCTCGAGATCCTTCAGGAGGGGCTGCGTTCGAGAAACAAGGGCTCATTCATCCGTCTTGAGCTGCTTGACGGGGCAAACAATGACCTGGTGCAGTTCCTCCTCTCCTATCTGAAACTTGACCAGGAGGATATCTACTCCTACAAATCCATCCCGCTTGACCTGGGAAGCCTCTGGCAGATCGTAGGGGAGAACTCCCTTTCGCACCTCGTACTTCCGACCTTCAGCCCTAAGATACTTCCGCCGCTTGACAGCGAAGATATCTTTGGGGCGATCGAAAAACAGGATATCCTGCTCTACCACCCCTATGACAGTTTTGATCCCGTCGTCAAATTCATCTCGCAGGCGGCCGCGGACCCAGACACCCTGGCGATCCGCATGACGCTCTACCGTGCAGGCCCGAAGTCACCGATCGTCAAAGCGCTTATCGATGCGGTACGGGACGGCAAACAGGTGATGGTGCTCGTCGAGCTCAAAGCACGCTTTGACGAAGAGAACAATCTCAGGTGGGCAAAACTCCTTGAAGAGGTGGGCGCACATGTCGTCTACGGGATCCCTGGGCTCAAAGTCCATGCGAAGATCGCACAGGTGATCAAGCGCAAAGGCAAAAAACTACAGAGCTACGTACATCTTGCAACAGGGAACTACAATCCGAGTACGGCAAAGATCTATACGGATATCTCCTATTTTTCTGCAAAAGAGGCCTACGTCAAGGATGCAACCAACTTTTTCCATTTCCTTACGGGATTCTCCAACTATACCAAACTCGATACCCTCTATATGGCGCCGACACAGATCAAACCCAAACTGCTCCGCCTGATCGAAAAAGAGAGCCGCCACGGCAAGGAGGGACACATGATCCTCAAAGCCAATTCACTGGTAGACCAGGATATCATCAAAGCACTCTACAAAGCCTCTCAGGAGGGGTGCAAAATCGATCTAATCATCCGGGGGATCTGCTGTCTGAAACCGGGGATCAAAGGGGTGAGCGAGCATATCACGGTACACTCCATCATCGGCAAGTACCTTGAACATCCGCGTATCTACTACTTCAAACATGCCAAGACGAGATGCTACATCGCCAGTGCCGACCTGATGCCGCGTAACCTGATCAGGCGTGTGGAGCTCATGACACCAATCGGCGAAGAGCATCTGACACAAAAGATCATCCAGATACTGATGCTGCAGCTGGCGGACAACAACCTCAACTGGAGGCTTCAGCCAGATGGCAACTATGTGAAGGTACCTGTACTCGGAAAATCGATCAACAACCATAAGATCCTTGAAGAGTACACCAACAAAATTCACAACAAATCCCAAAAAGAGACACCGGACTATGTCCACCGTCTGGCGAACCGGCTGCTCAAAGAGAGCTGACCGAAAGAGTGAAGAGTGAAGAGTGAAGAATTAGAAATGAGAATGCTGAAGAAAAAAGAGATCTACAGGAGAAAAAAATGTTAGTAAAGTTTAAAGAGTGGACACCGAAACTGGGCAAGAATGCATGGATCGCCGAAGGGGCGACCGTGGTAGGACGCACAACGATGGGTGAAGACAGCGCGATATGGTTCGGCTGCGTGGTGCGCGGAGATGTTCACTACATCTCCATCGGCGACCGCACCAATATCCAGGATCTCAGCATGATCCATGTCACGCACCATAAAAAAGAGGATATGAGCGATGGCCACCCTACGATCATCGGGAATGATGTGACCGTCGGTCACAGGGTGATGCTGCACGGATGCACCATCGAAGATGCCTGCCTGATCGGAATGAGCGCGACGATCCTGGATGGTGCAGTGATCGGTAAAGAGTCAATCGTAGGTGCCGGCGCTCTGGTCACAAAAAACAAGAAATTCCCGCCAAGAAGCCTGATCATGGGAAGCCCTGCAAAAGTGGTGCGCGAACTTACCGATGAAGAGGTAGCAGAGCTCTATGCTTCTGCAAAACGCTATGTAGCCTTCAAGAACGAATATCTGTAATGAAACAGATCGTTACAAAGAGCCTCCAGGATATCCTCAGCCCTGCGGTACTCCTTTTTGTGGCGAAAATTGCCCTGTTATCACTGCTGGCCACCCTGGTGCTGAGCTGGCTGGTCTGGGATCTTCTCTTTGAAATGATCACCATCTATGCCAGCTGGATACCATGGGAGTGGCTCAGTGCTTTTGTTACCTCTTTGGCCTCCCTGCTCATAGCCTATACCCTCTTTATCCTCATGGTGTCGCTCTTTACCGCACTCATGAGTGAAGAACTGCTGATCAGATTGGCAAAAAAACACTACCCCTCTATCCCTGTCATGGGAAGTGCCGATATCATGACCTCGCT
>JACXUO010000020.1 GCA_014763885.1 Campylobacterales bacterium | reverse complement strand
TTTTTTGAACTTCATTTACAAACTCTGAACCAAATCCATATAAGCTTCAATGTTTAAAATATATACCAAATTTATAGATAATATTATTTTCTGTGTTGGGAGTAGTAACGATGCTTATCATTAAGGTTTACGGAGTATAATTTCGGTCTCTTTAATACACCACAAAACAAGCGGTCGTGGTGAAATTGGTAGACACGCTAGATTCAGGTTCTAGTGGCAGCAATGCCGTGGAGGTTCGAGTCCTCTCGACCGCACCATCATTTCTCACTTTTCAATCCATTCTTTTTGGGCTTGACGTTTTGCAAAAGTCTCTGATCATCTTTTCTGATAAACGGGTTTCTTCATAAGCAGTTAGAACATGCGAAGCAGGAAAAATAGCTGCATTTCAGCGCTGCAAAAGAGAAAACTTCAAGTATAATTCCATCTTCAAAAGAAGGTGAAAAAGCAAGTGAACAAAGAAAAGCAAACCATAGATCTCCTCTCCCAAATAGGCAAACTGCTTTTACAACACGGGGCAGAAACAGAGCTTGTGGAGACAAGTATCAACAAAGCTGCAATGAGACTGGGCTGCCAGGATCTTACCATTTTAATCTTTCCAAATGCGATTTTGCTGAGCTTGTCCTCAAATGGAAAGGTCTACAATACGAAACTCTACAAAGTAGAGAGGCAGGATGTCAATTTTACCGCACTTGACAAAATGATGGGGATCATCGAGCAGATAGATACCACAGTGGATCGTGCAAAGCTTCTTGAAGAGCTCAAAGATGAAAGGGGTTTTAGCCCTATGTATCCTTATTATTTACGCAATATCATGGCGGGTATCGGATGTGGCTCGTTTAGTTTGCTTTTTGGCGGCGATCTTTACATCTTTGCAGCAACGTTTATCGCTGCTTCTATAGGATTTTATCTAAACGGCTTTTTATTGAAGCAGTATTTTAACCCTTTTATCGCCATTATTCTCGTCTCGTTTGTCACTACCATAAGCTCCGGTCTTCTGACGCTTCACAATGAGATGGCACATATAGCGATCGCTTCATCCATCCTCTTTTTGGTTCCGAGTGTTGCGTTTATTAACTCCGTCAACGATCTTACCAAGCGGCACTACACGACGGGTCTTGTGCGAGGAGTACGGGGAGTGATTATTTCATTTGCTATTGCTATCGGAATATCTTTGGCATTGCATATTTTGGGTGTGGAGAAGTTTGTATGATCCTTGATATCAGCATCGGTTTTTTTGTTTCATTATCTTTTGCAATTCTTTTTGATGCTCCAAAACGCTCTTTGATCCCTATTGTTATCCTTGGGATCGGGGCTGTATTGATTAAAAAGTATATGCTGCTCTACAACTTCAGTTTGGAGTTTTCAACATTTATCGCAGCGTTTTTTATAGGTTCTATCAGTCTCTATTTCTCCCACAAGCAAAATATACCTATTCTGGTTTATGCGATCAGCAGCTCGATCGTTTTGGTCCCTACGGTCAATGCCTATAAAGCGATGATAGGTTTCATTCAGATCTCAACACATCAGATCAACAACCAGGAGATTATTATCCAGTCCCTGCATTACGGTTTAAAAACATGGTTTGTATTTGGCGCTATTGCTATCGGGATTGTATTGCCTACACAGTTTATCAAAAAATACAGGTTTAAAATACTTTAGGAGGTCGTACTGCCAAACGGCTTCTCCATCGTGGCGGCAAGTTTGTTTTTTGCTTCATCATCAAAAATGGGAATCTTCCTGATTGAGAAGGAAGGTAAATTTTAGAGAAGAGAAGTATTGCATCAGCATTACCTCTGGCCCCTCTATTGTCTATACCTTTGAACCTCAAGCGCAGCCTGAAATACACCCGGCATACCAGGCTGCCCTGCAAATCGGATCGAGGGACATACAATCCATTTCTTTCATACATTCGGCGACGCACACCCACTTGTGATTGCCGACTGTCGTCGTGCGTATCGTCGGTAAATCGCCAGACTCACCGAGCACCGTCCAGTCGAGAACATCACCACTCTTCACCTCGACGCCTTCCCCTTCCTGAAGTGAACGAAATTCCACAACAGCAACGTTTTTTCCTGAGTTATCAACACCTACAGCCGCTCCACCTTCGCGACCCCCGAACACAAACACGACACCGTTTGTACGTTCGCGCACTTCTGCTGCATCGTTCCATCCATTGCGTTCCAGAAGAGATGCAGCCTCCGAATCTGATAACATTGCCTCGACATGGGCAGAAAACCGGGAATTGACAGACTTGAAACGATTCATATAATATCTCCTTTTTATAAGTTTATGAAATACTGAAAGTTGTAAAATATAATGGCATGAAAAATCAAGACAATAATTTGTTCTGATATATTTCCACCTCTTTGTTTTTAAATCATGCCACATTTTTGATAGATTCAAGATAAAGATTCATTGGTTTTTTTTCTCGTCCCTAAGCTCCAGCTTGCAGGATGCGTACGTAATCATGATAGCGGCACTTTGTATTTATGATACGCTCAAGAGACGTTTGGCAGTGCCAAAACTACTGCACAACTTTGTGATAGAGATGACCGGGGTAGCCATTTTTATAGAGATGAAGCTTGGGAAAGAAGAAATCTTATCTGCGCCGTTCGTATTGATTGTGCCCAAATACAGTTTTCAAAACCTTCGACAGGCTCAGGGTGAACGTCATAGGTGTTTAAGTTTTTGGGAATTGGGATGTGGGGGAAGTAGTATTACTTATAGATCCCCGGGTAGAAGCCCAGGAATGAAGGGGGGAGGGGAGTTTACCCTCTGTTGCTTCCGCGTCCGCCGTTGCGGCTGTCGCGTCCGCCTCCGCTGTGGTGACGGGTTTTTGAGCGTCTGTCGCCGCCTCTCTCATTGCGGTCACGGTCGTTGCGTCTTCTTGGCGCACGTCCTCTGCCTCTGTTCTTGCTGCTTTTCTCGTCTCTTGAACGCTCGAAGGCTTTGGCGATCTCTGCATGGTCCAGACCGATCTTGTCTTTCCCTTTGACCGCATTCTCCCCCTGGATCATCGATGCAAGCAGGTGTGCGATCGTCACGATATCAAGGTCGTGCTGAAGTGTCTTGACAAGGTTGATGGCAGCTTCTGTCACTTCTGTCTCAGCGATCTTTGCAATAAGTTCGTTCGCCTTGGCATTTTGTACTTCGACACGGGTAGGGATAACCTCTGTGCTCATCTGCGTACCGACATCTTTTTCGATACGTTTGATCGTACGGAGTTCGTTCGGGCTTACCAGCGTGATCGCCTCGCCTGATTTGCCGCCTCGCCCTGTACGTCCGATACGGTGTACGTAGGACTCAGAGTCAAATGGGATATGGTAGTTGAAGACATGGGTCACGTCATTGACATCCAGACCACGCGCGGCAACATCGGTCGCCACGAAGATATCGATCCCACCCTGTTTGAAGGCGCGGATCGTCACCTCTCTCTGTTTCTGCTCCATATCACCGTGCAGACCGCTTACTTTGAAGCCCTGCGCTGTCAGATGGGCTACCAGTCTGTCCACCTCTTTTTTCATACGGCAGAAGATGATACATTTATTGGGATTTTTGAAGTCGATCAATCTGACCAGTGCATCATCCCTCTCATGTTCCTGGACCACGTAGTACTGCTGGGTGATCTTGGTATTGGTCGTCTCCGATTTCGTGATAGAGACGGTTTTCGGATTTTCAAGGATCTCCTCGGCCAGTTTTCGGATCGCTTTTGGCATCGTTGCCGAGAACATCAGTGTCTGGCGCTCTTTCGGGAGGAAGGTAAAGATGTTCTTGATCTCATCGAGGAATCCCATATCCAGCATCTCATCCGCTTCATCCAGTACTACAAATTTCGGTGAGATCTTGATCATATTGCTTTTGAGCAGATCCTGCAGACGTCCCGGGGTTGCGATAATGATGGAAGCCTGTCTGATACGGTCTATCTGTTTGCTGTACGAGGTACCGCCGTAAACAGTCGCTGTTCTGAGTCCGGCATTTCTACCGAAGCGATAGAGCTCATCACTTACCTGCATAGCAAGCTCACGGGTAGGAACGATCACCAACCCTTCGACACTTCCGTCAGCCTCCATCATACTCATGATCGGTAGACCGAATGCAGCGGTTTTACCTGTACCTGTCTGCGCCTGGGCGATCATATCATGTCCATCAAGGACCAGAGGGATTGCTTCTTGTTGAACGGGACTTGGCTCAGTAAAACCGGCTTCAGCCACAGCGTGTTGGATACTCTCTTTGAGGTTAAAATCTGTAAATGTCATTGTGTCACTTTGTGTTAAATTGTCGGTGATTGCTGTATCTTGGTATTTATCTAAATAGTATCAAGAGGTGTAAAAACCTGTTTTTTGCAGTTGATACCAAACTGTGTCGCGTATTATATAGCGAGGATATAGGAGATGAAATATGATTCATCAATAATAGAGTTCAGTACACTCTTGCATAAAAGTTCGGAATTATAGCAGGTTTTTTTCCAGAAAGATAGGGGGGAGCATATTGTAAGCTGTACAAATAAATGATGATAAGTTATTAAAATGTGATACAATAAATTATGTAGATGTATCATGAAAAATATCAATATGTTTATCGTTTTATCATTGCTGGTGTTTGGGATGCTGGGCTATAAGGTCTATGAGTATAACCAGCAGATGCAATTTACCCAAAAAACGATCCTGCAAAACGAGATACATACCATAGCCGAATTTATTGAAGCTTTCCGTACAACCTATCAGGAGATCCTTGAGCAGACCGATATCGATATCAATGCAACGACACTGGAACTTCTGCCCGTAAAAAGTCTCCCCAAAATCAGCCGGCGTTTCTCCGATCAGGAGAGTAAAGAGGTCGTGATACGAAGCGTTTCGGACCAGCCGCGCAATCCCCTTGGCATGGCAGACGCCTTCGAACTGGAGATGATCGACTACTTCAGGGCACATCCGGAAGTAAACGAGCGCTTTGTCTCAAAAGGGGGAGAATACCACTATCTAAGGCCGTTGCGGATAGATCACTCCTGTATCAAGTGTCATGGGGACAAAGAGAAGGTGCTCCCCTTTATACGTGAAAACTATCATACAGGATTCGGGTATAAGGTCGGTGATGTAAGGGGAGTGCTGAATATCCGGATAAGCGACCGCGGATACTTTAGCGCGATGTATGAAAAGTTCCAGAATATGCTTGCCGGGTCGATCATCGTCTATCTGATCTTTTTGCTGATCATAGGCATCCTGATCGCGAGGATGCGTGCGGACAGTGAAGCCTATACCCAGCGTCTGAAACAGGAGATCAAATCAAAGACAAAGAAGATCGCCAAACAGAAAGAGATCTTTGAGACACTCTATGAAAAGTCCTCGGATGGTATCTTGATCCTGGAAAACGGAAAGCTGGTACGGTGCAACCAGATGATCGTCGATATGCTGCAATACAGTTCGAAAGAGGAGGTACTGAACCTGCCGCTTTCGAAGTTCTCTCCGCTGCATCAACATGATGGCCGGGATTCATCCAAAAAAGCAGAAGAGATGATAGCGATCGCGCATATCAGGATGCATCAGTTTGAATGGGTGCTGAGAAAAGCAAGCGGAGAGGAGTTTTTCGTAGAGGTGACTATGACACCGATGGAGCTCGATGAGCGTAAGGTGATCTATGTCATTTGGAAAGATATCACAGAGAAAAAAGAGGCGCAGCAGAAACTGCTGGAACAAAAAGATGTTCTGGAGCATCAGGCAAACCATGATCATCTTACCGGCCTGCCTAACCGGCATTATTTCAACAGGAGACTGCAGGAGGAGATCGACAGGGCAAAAGAATCCGGCAAAAAGCTTGCACTCTTTTTTATCGACCTGGACAATTTCAAACAGATCAACGACTCCATGGGGCATCTCGTCGGTGACAGAGTACTGGTCATTGTTGCCGAGCGTCTGCAGGCAACGATCCGGCAGAAAGATACCCTTGCCCGGCTCGGCGGAGACGAGTTTACGATCATGATGCAGGAGATAGAGAAGATGGGCGATGCTGCAGTATTGGCAAAACATATCCTGGAGACACTGACCCAGCCTCTGCAGATAGGGGAGCATTCCCTCTATATCTCCTGCAGTATCGGTATCAGCTTTTTCCCCCAGGACAGCAATAATGCCGGCGATCTCATCAAGTACGCGGATGCAGCGATGTATAAAGCCAAAGAGGAGGGGAGGAGCAACTATCAGTTCTACTCCTATGAGCTGACCGAAACGGCGGAAGAGAATATGGCGATACAGACCAATCTGCGTGATGCGATCAAAAACAAGGAATTCTCTCTGCTCTACCTGCCGCAGGTAAAAGCTGATACGCTCGAGTATGCAGGCATGGAAGCATTGATACGGTGGAATCATAAAGAGCTGGGGATCATAACGGCCGATAGGTTTATCCCGATCGCGGAAGAGTCCGGGTTGATCATAGAGATAGACCAATGGGTGATGAGAAGCGCTATGCAGCAGATCTCCGCATGGTATCAGGAGGGGCTGAACCCCGGTACTTTGTCCCTGAATCTCTCCATGAGACTGTTGCGAAGCGAACACTTCCTGGAGATACTGCAACAGTGCATGAAAGAGTGCGGCTTCAAACCCGAATGGCTTGAACTGGAACTGAGCGAGGGACGGCTGATGCATAAACCCGAAGAGATCATCGTTAAACTGCAGAAACTGAGCAATAGGGGTATCAAGATCGCCATCGATGATTTCGGTACGGGCTACTCCTCTTTGCCATACCTGAAGCGGCTACCTGTCAACAAGTTGAAGATCGATCACTCCTTTATCAGAAATATTCCGAAGGAGAAGGAGGACGTGGCGATAGTGGAGGCGATGCTGGCATTGGCGCACTCTTTGGATATCGATACGATCGCAGAAGGCGTGGAGAGCAGAGAGGCGATGGAGTTCCTCAGAGAACACCACTGTACCTATCTCCAGGGATACTATGTGGGAAAACCGATGTCAGCCGAAGAGATTAGGTCAAAACTCAGCTAGGGCGGTAGACCTTTACATTCTCTTCTTTATCTTTATCACGAAGGTATTGGGCATGAAGCTGACTCATGACGCCTTTTTCGCAGTAGAGCAGGTACTCTTTGCCTTTTGGCAGTTTTTTGAATTCGGTTTTGAGCTTATGGAAGGGTATCTTGATCGTTTCGCAGGGTGCAGAGAGGCACTCCTCTCCTGCACGGATGTCGATGATGATGTTTTTTTCAGGATCCGGTGTTTTGACGATCTCTACCGGGGCACTCTGTGCCACATCGTCGATGATCTCATCCACCCATATCGTTTTTGCCTCTTCCACCGCCTTGTCAAGTACACTGTAGTCAAAACGTTTCGCCTCTTTTTCCATCCGCTTGAACGATCCGTGGGTGATCGGGTTTTTGGAGATCACACCGCAGTATTCGGGCATATTTTCGGCAAAGTAGCGTGTGCCTATCTTTGTAGCGATATCGATGATCTCTGGTTTGTTCATCGTGGCAAGCGGACGGAGGACGAGTTTGTTGGTCACCTGGTCGATCAGTGCAAGGTTGCGCAGCGTCTGGCTGCTCACCTGTGCGACACTCTCGCCTGTCAGGAGTGCATCGATCTCCATTGCATCGGCGATCTTCTCTGCGGCCATCAGCATCAGGCGTTTGAGCGTGACCCCCATATAGGTTTCGGCCGTAGAACGGAAGATCTCCGCTACGACGGCATCAAAAGGGACGGAGACGAACTTCACGCGGTGTGAGGCGCCGAACTTGTTCCAGAGATAGAGAGCAACCTGTTTGACCCCGATCTCATGCGCGGCACCCCCGAGGTTGAAGAAGATAAAGTGGGTTTTGATCCCGCGTTTCATCGTCAGGTAGCTGGCAACCGTGGAGTCAAACCCTCCCGACATCAGAGAGAGGATATCCCCCTGTGTCCCGATAGGGTAGCCGCCCAGTCCCTGGTGCTTCTCGGTGATGATGTTGAGCTGGTTGTTGATCAGTTCGATACGCACGGTGATCTCCGGGTGATGAAGGTCAACTCTCTTTGCTTCTGAATGTGCCAGGATATAGCCGCCGATCGTACGTTCCATCTCGAACGAGTTGAACGCATGTGTCCCGGTACGTTTCGCACGCACCACAAAGCTTTTTCCCCTGAGTTCCTCAGAGACCACCTCGCAGACTTTGGCCTTGATCTGCTCCAGGCTCTGCATCGCATCGAACTGCAGTGCCTCCAGTACCTGGTCGATACCCGGGGTATCCAGGAGTATCTGTCTGACCTGGCCAACGAGTGCGACAGGGGTGACCACTTCGATCTTGTCGCTGAACTTCTTGATATGCATCGCTTCGCTGAGAGGCCTAAGCAGTGCCTGGAGGTTGTTATAGAGCTGGCCGACCATCTGCTTTTTTGTAGCATCGCCTTTGACCATGATCTCCGGAAAAAGTTTGAGAATGAATTTTTGTGTTGTGTTTGCTGATACGTCCACTACGTTAACCCTTCATTAAAATTGGTGAAATTATAGCATAGAAGCATTGGTGTTGTCGTGATTGTATAGATTGATCATCATTTTGAAACAGGGTTCAGGATAGAGAGACCGTTCCTTTTATAATATCTCTCTTATTGGCATAAGCTGTGATCAAAAAAGCGGATCACCCTGGTCGATATACCACTGTAGGATCTTGTTCCATGCATCCGAGGCAGTGCTGGCAAACTCTATCAGTGCCAGATCTTTCGGAGAGATCATCTCTTCTTCTGTAAGCATCTCAAAGTTGATCAGCCTGTCCCAATACTCTTTGCAGATGAGAATGACCGGTATAGGTTTACTCTTATGGGTCTGAATCAGTGTCAGTACTTCAAAGAGCTCATCAAGGGTACCAAATCCTCCCGGGAAGATCACCAATGCCTTGGCCCGGTGTACAAAATGAAGTTTACGTATGGCAAAGTAGTGGAAATAGAAGTCCAGCTCAGGGGTGATATAGGGATTTGGTTCTTGTTCAAAGGGAAGTTCGATATTGAGTCCGATGGAGAGTGCACCGGTATCTTCTGCACCGCGGTTGGCCGCTTCCATAATACCGGGTCCTCCGCCGGTCATCAGGGTGACCCTGGCATCATCGGGTCCTTTCCCGCTTTGTCCGACCAGTCTGCCAAATGCCCTGGCTTCTGCATAGTAGATACTCTTCTCAACCATTTTAGTAGCTTTTTGAAGTGTGGACTGTAACTCTATGGAATCAGGGTCCCTTTTGAGTGCTTTCTTGGCCTCCCTCTGTATCTGTGCAGCACGTTCAGGCTCGATGATACGTGCACTTCCAAATACAACAATGGTGTGTTTGATATTGTGCTCTCTCATTTTGACTTCGGCTTTGAGGTAGTCCAGCTGCAGCCGGACTCCTCTGGCTTCATTATGGTACAGAAAACTGGAACTGGTTTGGTTGACTTTGGAATCATGCATCACCGTACTCCTTTGCACACGCCAATTTGAGGCAGTTCTGCGGTGTTTTGCCTGCAAGGAACTGCTGCATGTTTTTCAGCGAGGTATCGAGTATCCTTTGCAGTGCCTCCCGGGTGTAGTATGCCATATGGTGGGTATAAAAGAAATTCTCTTTTCTTGCCAGGGTAATATCGTTGCAGACATCCGAAGCGATGATGTTGGAAAGGGTGATATAGAGCAGGGGTTCCATCACTTCACACCGTGCGATATTGATGATGATCGCTTCGGGTTTGATGAGTGCGCTGTTATGCATGTTGATGAGGTGTGTTGTCGCGGGGGTGAGGGGGAGTGCCAGCATCAGGACATCTGCTCTTTCCAGCAGTTCATGCAGGTCTGTCAACTCGATGCCGATTTCATCATAGATCGGTCTGTAGGTACGGGTATATCCCATGATCTCCATGCCAAACCCCTTGGCGATTCTTGCCATCTGGGTACCGATCGTCCCAAGCCCCAGGATACCGACTCTCTTCCCCTGCAGTTCAAATCCTTTGAGGTCAAGGTAGTGTCCGTCGCCTCTTTCTGCGCGTTCCAGGGCAGTATGCGTATGGCGGGAGATATTGAGTAGCAGGGAGAAGGCAAACTCGGCAACTGCCGGGCCTGCATAGCCGGAGACATTGCTCACTTTCATATTTCGGGAGTAGAGCGCTTTACACTTCACATGCTCAAAGCCGGATGAACGGGTCTGAAGGTATTTGAGATTGGGGAGGAGCGAGAGCAGCTGATCCTCTATCTGCGAATATATAAAAACAGAGACGATATCAAACAGTTCTTCTTTGGTCACTTCCTCCTGGATCGTTCCTTCAAAAAAGAAAAGCGTATGTCCCCCCAGGCGGGATTGGAAAAACGCTTTCTCTTCCTCTTTGATCTCGAAAAATGCAATCTTCATACCGACCCCTTTCGTGTGTTGCCTTGAGGTAATTGTACCCATTTATCCACTTCCATCACAACTACCGGCCCCGGTGCATGATGATATCGCGTTTGGATATCGCCATCGATAGGTAAGTCTGTGTATGGCACTGCATACCTTTCCTTCACAGTTCTATCGTTTCGGCATATCTTACGATGTGGGAGGGTTTATCCATACGCGCTTTGATCGCCTGCTGGAAAATCTCCTGTTTGTCTCTTTCTCCGTGTATCAGATAGATCTGCCCCAGCCGTTTGAAGTGCTGCATCCATCTGATCAGGTCATCCTGGTCGGCGTGGGCGGAAAAGCCGTTGATCGTGTGGACCTTGGCCTTGACGATGATCTCTTCATTGTAGACCTTGATCTTCTTCTCCCCGTCCACGATCTGGCGCCCCAGTGTACCTTCGACCTGGTACCCTACAAAGACCAGGGCATTTTTTTCGTTCCACAGGCGGTGCTTGAAGTGCTGAAGGATGCGTCCGCCGTTGCACATCCCCGCTCCCGCGATGATGATGCACCGCGACTCCTCCTCATTGATCTTCATGGATTCATGCACATGCAGGGTATAGTTCAGATAGGGAAACCCGAAGATCGTACCGTCACGCTCCAGGAATGTATTGCAGCACTCGGTGAGCTCTTCATGGTATTTTTTGTAGATCTCCGTAGCACGTATCGCCATAGGGGAGTCGAGGTAGATCTGGCATACGGGGAGGTCACCGCGGTCATACATCAGTTTGAGTATACAGAGGATCTCCTGTGTACGTTCGATCGCAAAAGAGGGGATAAGAACATTTCCTTCATTGTTGAGTGTCTCTTTGATGATCGCTTCGAGCTCCTCATCACTCTCTTCTACGCCCTTGTGGTTCCTGTCGCCGTACGTCGACTCGATAAAGAGCGCATCTGCTTCCTCCAGGGTGTCGGGGGCGGGCATGATGAGGGTATTGTCGTTTCTCAGGTCACCGCTGAAGACAACGCGCTTCTTTACCCCGTCCTCTTCAAATGTGATCTGGATGATCGCAGAGCCAAGGATATGCCCGGCATTGCTGAAGGTGACATTGACGCCCTCCCCCAAAGAGAGTGTTTCGCCATAGCCTGCCTCCATGACAGGCAGCTGGTAGATCAGGCGTACATCGTCTTTCTCATAAAGGGGTTTGGGGACACTTTGCTCTTCTCCGATACGCTGGGCTTTTTTGTAAGCGGTTTTATAGCTCTCCTCCTGAAGTTTTGCGCTGTCCATCAGCACCACTTCGGCCAGATCCATTGTAGCAATGTGCGTGACGATCGTACCGTGGAATCCTTCCTTGACAAGCTTCGGAAGGCGCCCGACATGGTCAAGATGGCCATGGGTGATCAGGAGAAAATCGACCTCCTCAGGATCAAACCCAAAAGGCTTCTGGTTGTGCTCCTCCACCAGGCCCTGGAACATGCCGCAATCGATCAGAAGCGTCATCCCGTTCTGCAGCTCCACCAGGTGGCAGGAGCCCGTCACTGTCTCTGCTGCCCCAAAAGATCGTACGTGTGCCATGAATACTCCTTTTCTTTATTCCCGGAGGTGCCTTTTACTTATTTTAGCCCAATTTAAGCGCGGATGTCAAAGAAGAGTTGTTTTTAATTTTTTTCTCTGTACAATAGTTAAAAGCTGAAAGGATAGACGATGTCCGGATATATCAAGTGGTTTGAAGAACTGGGAATGGATGATGTGGAGCTTGTCGGAGGCAAGAATGCCTCTTTGGGGGAGATGTACCGCCACCTTAGCGCTGAGGGGATACTTGTCCCCAACGGGTTTGCCGTCACCGCTGAAGCGTATGATGAGATACTGACCTTTAACCATGCCTGGGAGCGGCTTGAGGCAGAACTGGATACGCTGGATCCCGAGAATGTAGCATCACTCCGGCAAACGGGGAAAAAGTGCAGGGAGATCGTCTACAACTGCAAGCTTCCCGAAACGATAGAACAGGAGATCAGGGAGGGGTATGAAGCACTCAAGGCCGAATATGGCGAGGAGGTGAGTTTCGCGGTAAGAAGTTCGGCGACGGCGGAAGACTCCCCGACTGCCTCCTTTGCGGGACAGAATGAAACCTTCCTGAATATCCGTACCTATGAAGCGCTGATAGAGAGCTATAAAAAGTGCCTCGCTTCCAACTTTACCGACCGTTCCATCCACTACAAGTATCTGCATGGGTTTGACTACCTGAAGGTCCATTTGAGTGTCGTGGTGATGAAGATGGTACGAAGCGACATCGGTGAGAGCGGTGTAATGTTCTCTATCGATCCCGTAAGCGGATTTGAAGATGTGGTTTTCATTAATGCCGGGTACGGCCTGGGGGAAAATATCGTCCAGGGGAGTATCGAACCCGACAGCTTCTATGTGCACAAGCCCACCTTCGAGAAGGGGTACCGGGCCGTGCTCAAACGGCATAAGGGATCGAAGATGCTGCGCATGGTATTCACCGAAGCCGGTGCAGAAGAGATGATACGCAATGAGACGACAAGCCCTGAAGAGCAGCAACGTTTCTGTCTCATGGATGAGGAGGTCCTGCAGCTGGCCGAGTATGCCATCAAGGTAGAGAAGCACTACACAAGGCAGGCAGGGGTCAGCCGGCCGATGGATATGGAGTGGGCAAAAGACGGGATTGACGGGAAACTCTATATGGTGCAGGCACGCCCCGAGACGGTACATTCCAGAAAGCAGGGAAATATCCTGGAGACCTACAGGCTCGAAGAGGCTTCAACGGTACTGCTTGAAGGACAGGCGGTAGGCAGGAAGATCGGGAGCGGACGGGTGCGTAAAATGGATGATCTGAGCGCACTGGAAAGCTTCAGGGAAGGGGATGTCCTTGTGGCGAAAACCACCAGCCCCGACTGGGAGCCTGTGATGAAGATCGCCGCTGCGATCATTACCGAAACGGGGGGACGTACCTGTCATGCGGCGATCGTTTCCCGTGAGCTGGGTATCCCTGCGGTCGTAGGAGTACAGGGGGCCTTCGAGCGTCTCAAAGACGGGGAGGAGGTGACCGTCAGCTGCGTGGAAGGCGAGCGTGGGAAGGTCTATGCAGGGCTGCTCAACTACGAGGTGATCCAGACTGACCTTAGAGACCTGCCCAAAACCAGAACAGAGATCATGATGAACCTCGGAAATCCCGATATGGCATTCAGCCTCGCTTCCCTGCCTGTGGAGGGGATAGGGCTTGCAAGAATGGAGTTTATCATCAACACCGCGATCAAGGCACACCCAATGGCGCTGCTCTATCCGGAAAAGACCGATGAGGAGACCCGGAGCGAGCTCTCCGGGCTGACGATGGAGTATGGGGATAACAGGACGTTTTTTGTCAAATCCCTCTCGGAAGGGGTGGCGGCGATCGCTTCATCGGTCTACCCCAAGCCCTGTGTCGTGCGTATGAGCGACTTCAAGTCCAACGAGTATGCTTCGCTGATCGGTGGTCAGTTCTTCGAGCCGAGCGAAGAGAACCCGATGATCGGATTCCGCGGGGCTTCCCGCTACAGCCATCCCGGTTATGAAGAGGGGTTTGCGATGGAGTGTGCCGCGATGAAACGGGTACGCGAAGAGATGGGCTTTGAGAATGTGATCCTGATGATCCCGTTTTGCAGAAGGGTAGCAGAAGCCAAACAGGTGATAGAGACAATGGCAAAGTACGGCCTCAGGCGCGGTGAACATGGACTGAAGGTCTATATGATGTGTGAACTGCCAAGCAATGTGATCAGTATCGATGCCTTCAGTGCCTATTTTGACGGCTTCAGTATCGGAAGCAATGACCTGACACAGCTGACGCTGGGGGTGGACCGGGACAGTGATATCGTGGCGTTTGATTATGACGAACGTGACAGCGGGGTGATGAAGCTGATCGAGATGGCGATCGAAGGAGCCAAGCGCAACGGCAAACACAGCGGCATCTGCGGACAGGCACCTTCAGACTATCCCGAGGTCGCCGAAGCACTCGTAAGGCTGGGGATTGACTCTATCAGTCTCAATCCCGATACGGTACTTCAGACGATCCGGCAGATAAGCAGCGTGGAAACGCAACAGAGGAGTTAGCCTCTGTGGTTTATTGCTCCTCTTTGCTTTCCGCTTTCTTCGTTTTTTTCCCTTTTGAGACCTTCTCTTCTTCTTTGTAGTGTTTTATGTTTTTTTTGATCTCTTGTTTGAGCTCTTTTCTCAGCATACTGTCCATCTGCTTCTGCACCTGTTTCTTGATATATTTTTTCGCTTTTTTCTTGTCTAACATCTTCCGTCCTTCTTTTGGATTGATTTCAGGTATTTACCTGTATTTATGATAGAACATTGTTTCTTTGACTGAGATAAAAAATATACGTTTAATCTATAGGTTGGATACAGTTTTTATCATGGGAAATAGATACAGAATTGTTACCCTTAAGTGACCGTTTTGTTACCGGAGTGTCTTACCATTCGCCTGCCCATAAATTAATACACAGGAGAATATTTTGAACAAATGGATAAGTTTCGCTGCATCTGCAGTATTGGTTGGTACATTGAGCGGTTGCAACAGTGATAATGACACGGAAGCGGCAGCTCAGCCACTGGATGTACGTTTTGCATCGATCGAAGCCCCGGCAACCATGGGTGAGAAAAATGCATTGCAGGTCACGGATGAAGTCATTGTCAATGGGGAAGCGCAGAATATCGGCTATACAAAGCTGATGGCAACGGGGGAAGAGAACAACGGCGAGATCTACGGCCGTTTAAAAGACAAAAATGATATACCTCTTACAATGGAGGACGGAAGCCCCTATATCTGTAACGGTACTTCCAACCCTGACGGATCAGGATCCGGGCTTGACTACTTTTCCATCCTTCAGAAAAACGGCAAGCTCTATATGGTTTCACAGTTTGAGTGCCAGATCGGTGCATACTATATGAGCGAACTGGAGCAGGATGCCAAAACAGGTGCATTGAGTGTGAAGCCGGGTACAATGAGGTTTATTTCGCAAAAAGAGTATTTTGGAGGATTTGTGCACTGTGCGGGGATGAAGACTCCATGGGAGACGCACCTGGGGTCCGAAGAGTACCCTTCAGATGCGAAACTCCTCCAGGAGGACGGTACGCTTGATCCCTATTACGATTTTGTAGAGGAGTACTGGGGAGACCTGAAGCTCTCTAACCCCTACTACTACGGATGGACACCTGAAGTATCGATCGACAGCAACGGCAACCCGAACTATACGAAACACTATGTGCTGGGGCGTCTGTCACATGAACTCTCCTATGTGATGCCGGATAGGAAAACGGTCTATATGAGCGATGACGGTACCAATGTGGGGCTCTTTATGTTTGTTGCGGATAAGGCTGAAGACCTGAGTGCGGGTACGATCTATGCAGCCAAATGGACACAAAAAGGTACGGCAAACGGCGGCAGCGCGGATATCTCCTGGGTCGCACTGGGGCATGCAACGGATGCTGAGATCAGGAATATGCTTGATCCGGATAACAACGTGGGGACAAATGACGGTATCAGGTTCGATGACATCATGGAGATTGCAGAGGCGAACGGGGACGGGAGCTGTCCTGCGGGTTACAGTTCGATCAACACCTCCGCATACCATGAGTGTATCAGGGTAAAACCGGGGATGGAGAAAGCTGCGGCATTCTTTGAGACCAGAAGATATGCAGCGATGAAAGGTGCGACGACCGAGTTCAGGAAAGAAGAGGGGATCACCTTTGATGCGGCAAACAACAGACTCTATGTCGCGATGAGCCAAGTGGCATACGGGATGGAGGATTTTGCCAAAAAAGGTAAGGCGAAGAGGACATACGACGAAGGCGGGGAAAACCATATCAGACTCCCCTACAACCCTTGCGGGACGGTCTATGCACTGGATGTGGACAGCAACTACAGAGCGACCAATATGTACGGGGTGCTCAGCGGTACACCGATCGAAGAGGATGCAGAGGGGAACAGATGTCATCTTGACGGTATCTCGAATCCTGATAACGTGACATTCCTTCCAAACTCGAACACACTGGTGATCGGTGAAGATACAAGCAGTCACGTAAACAATGTGGTCTGGGCCTATGACGTCGAGAGAAAAGCGCTGCAGAGAGTGCTTACGACACCGCTTGGAGCAGAGGCAACTTCTCCATTCTGGTACAATGATGTCAACGGATACGGTTACCTGACGGTGGTCACGATGCACCCGAGTAAATCCTCTGAAGAGCTCGGTGAGTCAAGTGCCGGAGTGATCGGTGCATTCAAGGGACTGAAATAAGAAGATCAAAGAAGGGATTTCCCCTTCTTTTGATTTAAAGTAAACTCAGGGGATCCGGGGATCTTCTAATTTTGCTTTATAAGGTTTGACAGGATGTATAACGGTGCGATAGGGGTAGCGGGGATAGTGATAGGGATGATCGGGCTTGCAGGATGCACAAGCAGCAATGAACCCAAAGAACAGGAGAAGACACCGTTGCAGGTGGATTTCAGATCCACGGATTCGCTGAACAACAATGCAGCCTATGTGACCAGCCAATGCTATACCAAAACCGAGGACAGCGAGGGCGGGGTGCACAACCCCTGTTTTACCTGCCATATAAACTCCAAGGCACCGAACTATATCAATGATGCCGATCTTCAGGAGAGCTATGACTTCAGTGAATATACAAGGATCAATCGTTTCACCAACCTCTTCAAGGATCGTACCGAAGCCGTAGCAGAGATCCCGGACAGCCGGATACTGGCGTATGTCAGAGAAGACAACTACAGGGATAAAGAGGGGCATCTTCTTCTGGCTGAAAAGCTCAAAGCTCTGCCCAATGCCTGGGATGTCAATGAAAATGGCAAGTGGGATGGATATCTGCCGGACTGTTACTTCTCTTTTGATGAGGAGGGATTTGACAAGAACCCGGAGGGGAACTATACGGGGTGGAGGGCCTTTGCCTACTATCCGTTCCTGGGAACATTCTGGCCGACGAACGGAAGTACGGACGATGTATTGATACGGCTTCCAGAGGAGTTTAGGGAGGATAGTAACGGCGAAGAGAACCTGACGGTCTACAAGATCAACCTGGCGATCGTGGAGTCCCTGATCAAGGAAAAGGATGTTATGATCGATGAAGTGGATGAAACGACACTGGGTGTAGACCTTGACCAGGACGGCACACTCGGCAGGGCAAACATGGTGAAGTTCAACTGGGTCAAGCCGACCTATGACCCTGCGACCAACATGATCAGGGATTTTTCGATGCAGTATGTCGGCAGGGCCAATGCACTGCTGCAGAGCAACGAGTCCCTGATCGCTCCGGGGCTCTATCCTAAAGGGACGGAGTTCCTCCACAGTGTGAGATATATCGATATCGATGAAAAGAACACTACCATCAAGATGGCGCCACGAATGAAGGAGCTGCGCTACGGGAAAAAGACACACTGGAACAGTTATGCCCAGATGCAGAATGCCGCTGCTTCAGAGATCAAAGAGAAAGACCAGTTTCCTGAAAGGCTCAGGACGATCATAGGCAACAGCGAAGAGGGGTTGGGGACCGGGCTTGGGTGGGTCTACCAGGGCTTTATCGAAGATGCGCAAGGTGATCTCAGGCCCCAGAACTACGAAGAGACACAGTTCTGTATCGGCTGCCACAGCGGTATCGGTGCGATCGTTGACAGTACCTTTGTCTTCCCGAGAAAGCTGGAGAAAAACGGGTGGTACCACTGGAGCCGTGACAGCAACGGCCTCAAGGGAATTCCCGAACCGCTTACCCGGGATGGCAGAGGGGAGTACGGGCTCTATCTTGAGCTGAACCATGCAGGGGATGAGTTCAGGGCAAATGATGAGGTGCGGGAGAAGTTCTTTGATGCAAATGGAGCGCTCAAGAAGGAAGAGGCAGCAAAGATCAGAGAGGATATCCCCTCTCTGATCTACCCTTCAACGAAAAGGGCACTGGAGCTGAACAAGGCCTACAAGGTGATCGTGGACGAACAGAGCTATATCTACGGAAGGGATGCCCATATCAAACCGTTGAACAATGTACATCAAAATGTGGAGAGCGGCCAGCCGACAGGGATAGAGAGGGTAGAGTTCTGATTGCCAAAAGGATAAAGAGGCAGCAGGTTTGTTGCTGTTTTGCTGGAAGTTAAACGATCTATTAAGCCTATTTTTATAGTCTGTAGCGCATAACTTTTATTTTACAAATAAGGGGAACAAATGAAAATCAGTGCAAGAAATCAGATCAAAGCAACCGTCGCATCCATGACCACAGGTATGGTCAACGAGAGAATCACGCTTTTGACATCCAAAGGGCCAAAGCTGAGCTCAGTGATCACTTCAGAGAGTGCAAAAGAGATGTCTCTGAAAGAGGGAGATACCGTAACGGCTCTTTTCAAAGCGACACACGTGATGCTCTCCAATGCGCATATCGACGGCATCAGTGCCCGCAACCAGCTGGAAGGTACGATTGAAAACGTAGTGAAAGGTATGGTCAATACGGAGATCACGCTTGTGACAGAGGGTGGAGAACATATTGTATGCATCGTTACCAATGAGGCAGCAGAAGAGCTGGGAGTTCAGTCCGGCCAAAAAGCAGTCGCGATCATTAAATCAAGCGATATCATGATCGCAAAATAGAGAATAGATCTCAACTTCTTCCCGGTCTTTTGATCGGGAACGCCTGTCACCTACAACCACTCCATCCGCGGATTCTTACGCTGCATACCACGCTGCATTTCGGCTAGAGATAGAGAAAGTCAAACCAATCTTAGTATAATACGCCCAGACTATCGGCTAAACAGGACTTTGACCGGTCTCAAGCCTTTTGATAGTGTTATCTTATCTAAGAAAAGGAAGTGCGGGTATGCTTACGTTTATCGTCTTTGCGCTGTTTACCTCCCTGGTATTAAACATCATTCTAAAAAAGGTTCAACTGCCTACGATCATAGGCTATATCATCACCGGTACGGTGATCGCCTATGTCTTTGGCATCCACAGTGCGGTAAACAACCATGACCTGCAGGAGGTTGCAGAGTTTGGGGTGGTTTTCCTGATGTTTACGATCGGGTTGGAGTTTTCTATCAGTCATCTGAAAAAGATGAAAAACGAAGTATTTCTCACCGGAAGCCTGCAGATAGTCCTGACTGCACTGACGGTCTATCTGTTGGCATATTATCTGTTCGGGATCGAACAGCAGATCTCTTTTATCCTCTCTCTTGCCATTGCACTCTCCTCTACAGCGATTGTCCTGAAAACGTTCAACGAAACGGGCGAGATCAACAAGCGGTATGGACAGAGAAGTCTGGGGATCCTGATCATGCAGGATATCGCGGTGATCCCGATCCTTCTTGTGATCGGATTTCTGAGCAGCAGCAACAGCGATATCGGCTCTCTTCTGATCCGTATGCTTATCAGTGCTGTTGTGCTGCTTACCTTGTTGTGGTTGATCGGGAAATATCTTCTCGAACCCTTTTTTGATGAGATCATCAAGACAAACTCCGATGAACTTTTTGTAGGGACGATACTGTTTCTTGCGATCGGAGCCTCCTACTTTGCACACGTTTTAGGATTTTCCTACTCCCTGGGAGCATTTATCGCCGGAACGCTGATCGCTGAGACCAAATACAAGCATCAGGCTGAAGCAGACCTGATCCCTTTTAGAGACCTGCTGCTTGGGGTCTTTTTTATCACTGTAGGAATGCAGATACGGTTTGATATCATCTTTGAATATATTCATATCGTAGTGATGCTTTTGGCAGCCATTATGGTACTGAAGTTTCTCATCGTCTTTGCGGTAACCTCTTTCAGTGAAAGCAAAAGGGTGAGTATCAAAACAGCATTGAGCCTGGTACAGGTAGGGGAGTTTTCCCTGGCGCTGCTTGAACTTGCACGCTCCAGCGGGCTTGTCGGACCGCCGTACGGACAGGTGATGATCGCGACGATCGTGTTATCGATGATCCTTACGCCGATTATTCTGAAAAATCTCTCCATGATCACCGATTTTATTGCACGGAAAGATGAAGAGAAGGAGTTTCATGTCGAGTCAATGAATGTCAAAGACCATACGGTGATTTTGGGTTTTGGGGAGTTTGGCCGGAATATTGCAAAGTCCTTGCGGGATAGCGGGCAGATCTATGTCGCAGTAGACAACAATATAGAGACCTATCAACGTGCCAGAAAAGACAAGGAGCCGATCGTGTTTGGAAATGCAACAAGCAAAGAGATACTCAAAAGCATCAACATCTCCCATGCCAAAAACATTATTGTCGCCATTGACAATCCCAAAAAGCTCTACAATGTCTGCGAGATACTGAAACGGTATGTGGATACCCATAAGATCATCGTAAAAATTCATACCAGTGCCGGCAAAGAAGCGATCAGGGAGCTCGGTATCAAGAAGATTGTGATTGAAAATGAGCTTGCAAGCAACAGTGTTAGCGAACTGATCATGCCTTCCTTTGCAAACAGCTAACGTAAAAAAGGGAGGGAAATAGACGGGAATGCCTGTTTGGACGCTGTTTTTCTCTAATGGCACTTTGCACTTATGGAATCTACAGTTGAATATTGTTTTTTGTGGATTGGAGCTGCAACTTCAGGTATGGAAGCATTTCTGAGTTTGAGTCAAGGCTGTAAAGGGGAAAAGGGGGAGGATAGCCTCGAACTCAAACTCTATAACCATGATACCGGACAATATTTAACAAATATTTAACAAACAATTAACAAAGAAAATATCTCTCTATTTCCGGCCGTTGAAAGGCCGGACAGAAGTATCAGGAGACGCTTTGAAGGGTATTGTTCAGGAAAAGTCCTAGAACGATTACGAGGCTGATGCCCGCAGGTTTACTGTAGAGCCTGTTGGCTGCGATGAAGACAAGCATCAGTGTCGCTACCACCATCGTCGAGATATCAAACACATAGTTGCCCATCGCGAAATCCATAGGGCGTACCATAGCTGCGGAGCCAAGTACCACGCTTGTATTGGCAAGGTTGGATCCGATGATATTGCCGATAGCCATCTCCACTTTGTTCTTCATCGCTGCAGAGACAGAGACAACGAGTTCGGGAAGCGAAGTACCAAACGAGATCATCACGATACCGATCACCCATTCGCTGACGCCAAACCCTTCTGCGATACTGGAAGCACTGTCTACAGCAAAGTGCGCACCTGTGACAACGAGTACAAACCCCACAGCCAGCCATGAGACCGCAGAGAACCATCTGAACTCTTCCCTGGCCAATTCATCCACCTCTTCGCTCCCGAGCCCTTTTGCATCCTGGAGAAGAAACATGACATAAGAGACCATCAGGAGCAGAAGCAGTGCAGCATCAAAACGTGAGATGATACCGTCAACAGACATCAGCAGAAAGATCATGATAGGCAGCAGGGCCCAGATGCTGTCTTTTGCAAAGAAGTCACGGTCCGGGTTGAACTCTTTGACGATCAGAAAGATGATCGCCAGGACGAGGGTGATATTGATGATATTGCTACCGATGACATTGGAGATGGCAATTTCGGGATGATGGTTGGCACTGGCTGCCATACTGGCTGCCATCTCGGGAAGGCTTGTCCCCAATGCAACAAGTGTTGCCCCGATCACAAACTCAGAGATATTGAGACGAAGTGCAATCTTTTCACTCTGTTCCACGATCTTGTCTGCACCCCATATGAGTGCACCCATAGCGATAATAAATATCAAAAATTCCACGGCAATGTTCCTTTTTTATGCTGATTTGGGTGGGAAGAAAGTCCCGTCCCACACGGTTGTACGAGAAATCATTTAGTGATTTCCTGTATAAGTCCGTTAGACAAATCCTACGACTCGGCATTTCACAGTTTTTCATTGAGTGAAAAGCTTGCATCAGGCTTTAGCCTAGAAGTGCCTCGCATGCATGCTTGTCAGCGGACGGCTTTTGCGAAACCGGTTGTGTTTCTTAGTCTATTGTTCTGACGATCAAACTCTTTGGAAGTCCAAACTGCTCTATCAGTGCTTCTTCCTTTGCACGCATCTCACCATTGTCCACCTCATGGTCATAGCCCAGGAGGTGAAGCAAACCGTGGATAAAGAGTAGCGCAAGTTCATCATCGGGTGTATGCCCGAACTCTACGGACTTCTCTCTGACATACGCTTCGGAGATCACGATCGAGCCCAGAGGCATACCCGGTATTGCCTGATCCAGGGGAAAACTCAGGACATCCGTCGGTTTGTCTTTTTCTCTGTAGCGGGCATTGAGTTCCCGGATCGTTTCATTGTCTGTAATGATAAGTTCGATGGAAGCATCGGTAAGCAGCGAAGCGATCTGCTCCAGCGCCTCTATATCCACATCCAGTTCTGTTTGATTGTCTAGTTCTATCATGCTCGAAGTTTACCCAAATATTGGTAAAATACTTGCATATTTAGGCAGAAGGAATGGTATGAGTATGACCACCAAAGCAGTATGTATTATCTCCGGCGGTATGGACAGCGCACTCAGCGCAAAGATCGCCAGGGATGAAGGGTATGAGATCATCGCATTGCACTTTAACTACGGACAACGCACCCAGAAGAGAGAGCTGGAGTCTTTCAGGAAGATCGCAGAGAGCCTGGAGGCGGTAGCCTCTTATGAGCTTGATCTGGATTTTTTTGAACAGATCGGGGCCTCGGCACTGACCGATCACTCTATTGAAGTACCTACAGGAGGGCTGGAAGAAGGGGTGCCTGTGACCTATGTCCCCTTTAGAAACGGTATTTTCCTCTCCATCGCCGCAGCGGTTGCGGAAAAACATGGTGCCAATGCTCTTTTTATCGGAGTGGTCGAAGAGGACAGTTCGGGATACCCGGATTGTCGGGAAAGCTATATCAAGCAGATGGAACGTGCGATCAATCTGGGTACAAAAGAGGAGACAAACCTTGAGATCAGGATGCCTCTGGTGGCGATGAGCAAGGCAGAGATAGTAAGCGAGGCACTCAAACGCGATGTGCCATTACGGTATACATGGAGCTGCTATCAAAATGAAGATGTGGCATGCGGGGTATGCGACAGTTGCAGGTTAAGGTTACGGGGATTTGCACAGGCAGGGGTCAAAGACCCGATCGCCTATGCGGATGAGGCTACTGCTGAAGATTGAACCCCTCAGCGATAAATTCGAATTCGTATCGATGTTCGGGATACTGTTTGAGCCCTTCTCTTACGAATGCCTGTTTTGTGATTTCTCTGTTCCAGAGCCTGTAGGTCAATGATCTGAACCAGGCTTTGTTCTCTGCTGTTTCGAGTGCGATCCTCTGGTATCGGGAATCCTCTTTTGTGCTGAGTGCCAGTTTACCCATCGTTGTTTGGTAAATCTTTGATTTTTGGGACTCGGAGACCTTATAAAGCGGCTGTGGCGGCACCGGGTCTTTTGTCGCGCTGCACCCTGTCAGAAGATATCCGGACAGTATAGCAAAGAGTAGGTACTGTTTCATCGATCAACTCCTAATGTTTTTTTCATCTATCGGATTTCTCAAGTATAACATAGTATGTGTTATACTCCCGAACAGATTGAACAAAAAGGAAACGGATGGTAACTCCTGCAGACGCTATTGAAGCAAAAATAGCCAAAAAGCTCGTTGAGGATATCCAGGGCTATTTTGTAAGAAAGCTGGATGACCTCAGTCATACATTCGGACGGGATATTGGCTGCGAAGCTGTAGAGTGGTTGAGAGATGAAGGCCGACATGGTGGAGGTATACGTTATGAGACAAGAGACGAACTGGTCTTCAACAGGGGATCGGTCAATATCTCACAGGTACACTATGATGATGATGCGACAAAGAGGCTGGGTTCTGCAACCGCACTCTCCACGATCATCCACCCGCAAAATCCCCATGCCCCTTCGATGCATATGCATATCTCATGGACACAGATGAAGGAGGGGGAAGGATACTGGCGTATCATGGCTGATCTTAACCCTTCCATGGTGGACCGTGTCTCACAGAGAGAGTTTGACCGGATGCTGGAGGAAGTTTCAGGTGACTATTATGAAGAGGGTACAGAACAGGGGGATCGTTATTTTGATATCCCTGTGCTTGGCCGAACAAGAGGGGTCAGTCACTTCTATCTGGAAAATTTCAACAGCGGCCACTTTGATCAGGACCTGGCATTTGCGAAAAGATTTGGTGAGAATGTGATCGATACCTATATCGGTATCGTGCTTCAGGCGTTGGGCTACTACAGAACATTTGATGCGGAAGATAAGGCCCAGCAGCTTCGCTATCACACGCTCTATCTCTTCCAGGTACTCACACTGGACCGTGGTACGACTGCGGGACTGTTGATCCATGATCAGAATGATATCGGTATCATGGGATCGATCCCGTCACATGTGGACAGAGCGCTGCTTCAAAGCTGGGTAGGCAAAATGCCGAAACCGCAGGATGAACTGCTTCAGGCGGTCATCGATATCCTGCCGGAGGAATCACCTTCACCGGTGACTCTGGAGGTAAAAAAGAAACTGGCAAATACGGTGAGAGAGCACTATAAGAGACATCCGGAAGCACTCGATATGCAGGCAAGCGGAAATACAACACCGCCTACAGTGGAAAATCATAGATAGTTAATTTTTAACTTAGTGTCAATCTGTTATGGGTCTGGTAAACTTTAAGAACCAAAAAGGTATCTTAAAGTATGAGCAGAAGGGCATTCAACAAGTATTACAATCGTTCGCATATTTCAGAGGGTA
>JACXUO010000019.1 GCA_014763885.1 Campylobacterales bacterium | reverse complement strand
ACTTGCATCTCAAAGAGAGTGAATTTCGCTTTAATCATAGGGGTAAAGATTTGTATGCTATAATGCTAAAAAGTTTAAGAGAAAACCCTCTTTAAATTTAAATAAAAAATCGGGTAAAGTTTACCAGACCCAAACTTTTTTGCAATTTGGCGAATAGATGAAATATTATTTAATACCATAAAGAGAGGTGGGGAGAGGATTTAACCAAGTTTTGGCTATAATTGCGTAAATTTACATGGAAGAAAACGTATGGATTATTTGGAAATCAAAGGTGGGAGACCCCTCTCCGGAGAAGTGACGATCAGCGGAGCCAAAAATGCTGCCCTGCCGATTATCGCAGCTACAATTCTCAGCGAAAAAGAAGTGACCCTGACCAATCTGCCCAATGTGGTGGATATCAGAACCCTGCTCAAGCTTTTGACAATGCTTGGCGGTACCGTAGAACATCACGACAACGTCGCCAGGATCAACAACCGTACGATCTCCTCGACAAAAGCGGTCTATGAGATCGTCTCAAAAATGAGAGCCTCCATATTGGTGCTCGGCCCTCTTCTTGCACGCTTTGGGGAGTGTGAAGTATCATTGCCGGGAGGATGTGCGATCGGGCAGCGTCCGATAGACCTGCACCTGAAAGCTCTGGAGGCGATGGGCGCAAAGATAGAGATCAGGGGAGGATACGTCCATGCCGAAGCGCCCGATGGGCTTAAAGGGGCAAAGATCATCTTTGACAAGGTCACGGTCGGGGGGACAGAAAATATCGTCATGGCCGCGGCCCTGGCACACGGTACAACAAAGATCATCAACGCCGCAAGAGAACCCGAGGTGGAACAACTCTGTGAAATGATCGCGAAAGCCGGAGTAAAAATAGAAGGGATCGGAAGTGATGAACTGACGATAGAGGGGACAGGAGGAAAGCCTCTGGAGTTTGAAACAACCGAAGTGATCCCTGACCGCATCGAAGCGGGGACCTACCTCTGTGCCGCTGCGATCACTCACTCCGCCATCACGCTCAACAAGGTCAATCCGGAGCATCTTACTGCCTCTATTGACAAACTGGAGTCCATGGGGTGTCGTTTTGATATCACGAATGACCGTATCACGATCTATCCTCCAAAAGAGTTAAAACCTGTGAACCTGACAACCTTGGAGTATCCGGGCTTCCCTACGGATATGCAGGCACAGTTCATGGCGCTTACCGTATTTGCCAAGGGTGAAAGCATTATCGAGGAGCGTCTCTTCGAGAACCGCTTCATGCATGTAAGCGAGTTGAACCGGCTGGGCGCCGATATCTGGCTAAAAGGCAATATCGCAGCAGTAAAAGGGGTCGAACGCCTGAACGGGGCGGATGTAATGGCAACAGACCTCAGAGCAAGCTCTGCACTTGTACTTGCGGCCCTGGTGGCAGAGGGTACGACAAACATACACCGGATCTATCACCTTGACAGGGGATATGATGACCTGGAAGGAAAACTTTCCGCTTTAGGTGCAGAGATCCGAAGAAAAAAAGCGGAGAAATAATTCACGCTTCTGCACTGCTTTTCATCACTCCTGCTCTCTTCCACAAAGAGAACAGGAGATGATACCGCTTCATTTACGCTTTTTCGTAACACATCTCTTTCATCTCATTTTCTACCAGGATCAGAACGCTCCTCATTTAAGTCAAAACAGATATTATTAGATAATTAATATTAATCTTCAAGGAGAGGAAAGATGCAAAAAAATGAAGTATTGGAGCAACTTCGTGCAGCGAAGGCAGCACATGTCAACTGGGTGCAACGTGCAAAGTTGCTAATCTCCGGCTTTCAGATCGACGAGAGCTCCATCCCCGTAAACTCTACCCAATGCCAATTTGGGAAATGGTTCTACTCTGATGCCCAGAAACTGAATGCCCTTCAGAACAATCCCATGAAGTGTATGAACGATATCGAACAACTTCATTTCGATCTGCATGATATCTACCTGGAGATCTACAAGATATACTATGAAACCGAATCCAAAGGTTTTTTCAGCAAGATTTTCGGGAAAAAGAAGAAAATCAGCGAGGATGCAAAAGCGCTGGCAAAACAATACTTCCAGAATATGGAAGAGGTTTCAAAAAAGTTGGTTGAGGAGATCAACCGGATGGAGAGGAGGATCGTGGCGATCTCAGAGAAAGAGTTTGAATCACTCTGATCCTCTCTTCCCGTAGAAACATCTTTAGAGGCACCCTTTAGTTTTCCAGAGGACCGCCTCGCAGGACATCAAGTACATTTGTCGCGTAGGAGCCTTTCGGCAGCGTAAAACTTACTTCATAGTGTGCTTTCTCTTCGATATATTTCCCTTTGATGTCAGTGACCTGTATCCATGCGTACCTTCTGGCGCCGAAAAGCTGCATCTCTTCATCAAACTGTGCCTCGATGATTCCGGCTACGCCTGAGGCCCTTTTTGTCTTACTCCCCGGAACAAGGCCTGTCGGAGCGATATCTTTGCCCGCAAAACGTTCCGCCTCTTCCTGCAGATCCTCTGCTTCGAACAGGCGCCCGTAAGGATAGTGCATCATCACATCCCCCTGAAGCAGCTTGTAGAACTGGGGTTGCTGTTTGGTTCCCTTCAGCGATCCCCTGGGAAGCTGCATCAGGGTTTCTGCCTCCTCCTCGCTGAATTTTTCAAGCAGAAGGTTCAGCTCCATGCGCTTGGAGAGCCACCGGTTAAAAAGGTAAGACTGGTAGGAGCCGATCAGAAACTCGCGTGTTTTCCTGTCCCGGATCTTCAGTTCGCCCGCCAGGATCTTTTTGCCATCGATCCAATTGGTCCCGTCTGTACCGAAACGCTGGTTTCCGAAATAGTTCGGGACACCGTTGGCTCTGATCCACTTCAGTCCGGAGTCCAGTTTGTCCTTTTGCAGTCCCAGGACCTTTTTGAGACGTATCTGAAAACGGTTGCCTTTGAGGTGCCCTACCCTGATCTTGTTGTTGTGCCTGGTGATCTCAAGGATTTTGATCTGGGGATGTTCAAACGCGGCGATCTTCTCTTCGAACTTTGCAGGCAGCGAGATCGACTGTATCGTCATCGCATGTTTGTCTTTGAGTCCCGCATATCCGATCTCCTTGCGCTTAATGCCCAAAAAACCGGAAAAGATATCGATCATCTCCCAGGTCGTCAGCTCTTTTTTACGTACTTTGAGGACAAGGTGCTCCCCCTCGCCTGTAAACTCATAGAGCGGTATCTCTTCGACAGTAAAGTCTCTCGGTGATGAGTTAAATACAAATTCATTCTGGATATTCAGCGGATATAACAGTTTCATGATACTCTTTTTGGTCAATATTACGAAATGATAGCCTAACCTACCTCACAAGCCGTTTTGCATCTCTTCACACTCTTCTTTTTTCATCAAATATTTTACGATAATGCAGTTGAATCGGCATCCAATTATGTTATAGTTGTTTTTTAGCGCCACTCCCGGCAAATCAAAGAGAACGGAGAAGGGGAGACATTTGGATCAAAGTACAGCATTATATCTTCAGCTATTGGATGCCTCCGATGAGCAGATCGCAGTGATCGATACAACCTATCACTGTCTTTTCGCCAATAAGGCCTATCTCACCGCCCATCAAAAAGATAAAGAAGAGATCGAACAGAGGCATCTGGAGGATGTCGTAGGCACAGATGTCTTTCACCGTGTGATGAAACCACAGCTTGATGACTGCTACCTGGGCAAAGAGGTGTCGTATGAAAGCTGGATCAAAGTCCAGGAAAAGATTTTCAGGTTCATGCGGGTTCGTTATACCGCTTTATATGATGAAGATCATCAAGTCTCAGCCATTGCCGTCTGCTACCGTGACCTGACAGAGCAGAAACAACTGGAAGTATCACTGACCGAAAGCAAACAGATCATTGAGCAGATCAGTATTACCGACTGGGTCACTGACCTGCATAGCAAAATCTATTTTGATGATGTCTTTCCCAAGATGATCAATATCTCCAAAAGAAACAGACAGATACTTGCATTTGGGCTGCTCAATATCGACCACTTTAAAGAATATAATGAAACATATGGTGGGAATGCAGGAGATGAAGCGCTGAAAAAGATCGCAGAGTCTCTAAAAAGGGCTTTCAAGCGTCCCAATGACTATACCTTCAGGCTTGAAGGCGACACGTTTGGCATACTCTTCAATGTCACCAGAAGCGAGGATGTGAGGGATCTCTGCACAAAGATAGATCAACAGATAGAGTTGCTCAGGATCAACCATACCCGCTCTCCGACAAAACCATATATGACTCTCTCCATGGGCATCACCGTACTCCATCCCGATCAAAAAAATACCGCTGACAGGATCTATAGGGATACCCAGAAACTGCTTTCTGCCACAAAACGCGAGGGGAAAAACAAAATCAGCTATGCCATGTAGTTAAGCCCGCAGAGATAAGGAGGATTGCAATCGATGATCAGCTTCTCCTCTGCACGTTCTGATATCAAACGCTAAAAGACCACAAATATTATATTCGGCTTCTTTTGAGGATAAAAATCTGCTACAATGTGCAAAAACGGAGCACCAATCATGAAGATCACAAAAGATGTCCTGGTTTGTCTGGACTATCGTATCACGGATGAAGAGGGAGAATGCCTAAATCCCGAGGATAACGAGCTTATCTATCTCCATGGAGGCTACAACCATGTATTCAGCGCACTGGAAGAGTGTTTGGAGGGGAAAAAAGAAGGCGACCTTTTTAAGGCGACCTTTGCTCCTCATGAAGCATTTGGAGTCTATCAGGATGAGTTGGTTGAAGAAGTTTCGTTGAGTGACCTTCCTGAAGATATTTTTGTAGGGATGGAGATGGAAACAGAAGAAGAGGATGAAGGAGAGAAGCGTATCTATCTGGTAACAGAGATTGGAGATGAGTATGCCATTCTCGATGCAAACCATCCCTTTGCAGGACTCACACTTACCTTCGAAGGAGAAGTTACCGAACTTCAAGCACTGAGCAAAGAGGCGATCGAAGAGATACTTGCACATGTGCACTGAAACGAAGTATCTTCACAGCTTTTAGATTCCGGATCGGATCCGGAATGACAGAAGGTCTCTACGATTGGGAATATATCGTTGATTTCTCGATATTTACGCCTTCTGCACAGGGCATCCGAAGCGCGCGAAGAGAGGGTTATGATCGGAGATCGTATCTTCCTCTATCACCTCATACTCCAATAGTTCCAACTCTCTAAAAAAAATAAAATCAAGATGGTTTCCCATAAATGATTTGATCTTATCCTCCTGGGAAAAGGGTACTCTCTGGAGTCCTAACTCCTCGCATAAACGGAAGAGTTTTTTCATGCGTACCTTGTTCCAGGTATTGAAATCCCCTGCGATAATCATGGGCCCCGTATGATCTCTGACCTTCAAAAGAAAATGTTCCAGCTCCCTGCGATAGTGTCTGCTTTCACGGAAATTGATCGCATGGACATTCAGTATCAGGAGTTCGCGCCCGTCACTTAGCGGATAGCAGCTGACAAGAAGGCTCTTATGAGGGCCAAAGAGACTCTCTCTTCCTTCAGAGAGATAGGCATTGGCCCGTTTCGATGCAACGAGGCTTGCCGTCAATACGCCGTAAAAGCCGCCGTTGACTTCGATATTGGCTGCGGCATCATAGGTACAGTGTTCAAGAGCAAACCTCTCATTGTCGCTGAACGCCGCCTCCTGCATGATACAGATATCGATCGATTTTTCCCGATGCAGGGTATGCAGATAGTGCTTGAAATGAAAATGTTTTTTGTTTTGCTTGTAGATATTCCAGCATAATACCCCGAACCTGTCCGGCAGTACTATCCGGCATTTGATCTCACAGGAGCGGTGATGAAGTTGGGAAGGCCTAAACATTGTTGTCACACCCAGAGAAAAACCGTTAAGACCGGTCTTTCTTTTTATTGTACCCAAAACTGCTTTCTATTTAAACCATGCCAGAAGCTTTTGGATAAAGCTTTTTTTCTCGTGCTTTTTTTGATCGGTTTCAAATCTGTTCTGAGACTCAAGAGCCTCTTTCAGGTGTTTCTCCACTACCTTTTGAGCCTTCTCTATCTCTACGGGTTCAAAACACTCTATACGAAACTTACTGGGCATCGAGCACCTTCTCTATCTCTTCCATCGCATCCTGGTTTTTCAGCCTGAACTTGATCTCGATACGTCTTGAAGCCTCTTTGTCCTCTTTGCCGTCCACCACGACAGGGTCAAGGTAGGCACGTCCCGAAGCGATCATTAGCGGTTTGACATTGTATTTTTCGGCGAACTCAAGTGAAAGGAGGAAGTTCATTACCGCAAATGCACGTTTCTGGGAAAGATCAAGGTTATAGAGGTATCCGCCGTCACTGTCGGTATGCCCCTCGATGATCACTCTGTCCAGGTAAGGCTTGATCTGAGGACTGGTCACAAGCGTCCCGACATACTCCTCAAACGCTTTTTTGAGTTCTGCCTCAGCCTCTTTTTTCAACATATAGCTTCCCCTGTCAAAGAGGACATTGGACGCCAGCTTCAGTGAACCGCTCTTCTTGTCGATATTGACCTTGTCACCCAGCTCCTCTTTGAGTGCGGCGATCACCTTGAGCTTGATACCCGTGAGGGACTTGATCTTCGCTTTCTGTTCCTGGAGCTTTAAGACAAGTGCATCATACTTTGTCTCTTTTTCATCCAGGGCATTCAACAATGCGAGTATCTTTTCATCTTTTTGCGTGGCATTTTTATCCGCTTCGCTGAGCTGGCTGGAGAGAATCAGCACTTTCCCTTCATACTCCTCCAGGCGTTTGCGCTGTTTCTGCATATCATCCTCTTTCTGGGAGAGAAGGTTCTGTACGATGACGATCTTCTCATTGAGGCTGTCTCTTTGCGTATTGGCTTCAAGAAGCATCTGGTTGAGCTTCCTGATCTCTTCCTCGCTGAGCTGCAGTTTTTTGTTCTGTGCCAGGATCTGAGCCTGCTGTTTATCGAGGATCTTCCTGTTGTGCGCCAACAGTGCCTCTTTTTCATCCAGCACACTCTCGTACTTTGCCAGAACTGCTCTGATATCCCTCAGTTTGCCCTCTTTATCTTCAAGGCTTCTGGAAACTTGGCTGAGCTTCTCTTCTTTGTCATCGAGATTGCTCTTGAGGATCATCGATTTTGAGACGATCGCACCGATAAGCAGTATAAAGACAAAGAGCAGACCTGCCATCAGATCCGCATAGGAGATCCAGAAGTTCGACCCCTCATCTGTCGCTTTTTTTCTATACACTGCTTTTTACTCCCTGTTCTCTGTTGGAATATTTTTTAATATCAGCCTATTCTGTTCGCTGATCATTTGCGCAAAAGCGGAGAGCTTCTCTATCGCCTTGCCCATCTCGCCGTCTATCTTTTCAAAGGTATGGTCTACCGTACCGTCAAAGCGTTCAAGGGATGATTGAAGGTTCCGTGCACTGTCGTTGAAGGCTTCGATGTTTTCCCTCATTACGGATTCCGCAGTGACACTGTTCTCTCTAACATGTATCTTTTCAAGTGTACTGCTGAGGTGGTCTGAGGCACTCAGCATATGGACAGTAACTTCAGTGAAGCTTTTGCTGGTCTCCTCGATCACTTTGGTGAAGTTTTTAAGGTACTGTTCGTGGAGGTCTTTGATAAAGTTCATATTGAATGTTTCATGAAGGGTCTGGATCAGGGCCTGGTCCTTGAGTTCGCTTTGCATATGTCTGTGCTTGATCAGCTCGCTCTCTTTCCATACCCGTCCGGCATAGAGCTTTTCGAGGTCAAAGATGTTTTTATCGACCTTGGCGTTGCCTCTTTTTTCAAAATAGGTCCAGAGCAGCGAGAGGAAGATACCGTAGATCGATGCATAAAAAGCTGTACCGATCCCGGAGAGCAGGATGCTGATCTCCTGGTCAAGTGCATTGAGATCCTCTACGGTAAAGTCCGGCATAGAGAGAGCAATAGCGATGAATGTCCCCAGGATCCCCAGCATAGGGAAGACCGAAGGAGCGACACGGGCAAAGTTGTCATTGAGCATCTCTTTGTAAAATGCGGTAATAAAATCATTGATATTGAGCGTAGATTTGGTCTTGTCCATAATCGTCAGCGCATTCTCTTTCAACGCTGCCTGCAGCTCCTCCTCCATATAACGGAAACTTCCGCGCATATGGCATGCCGCATAGTTGGCATTATGTTTGATAAAAGTGACAAATACGACAAAGATAAATGCAACGATCACCAGTGTATGCAACTCGACTTTCACGGGGATAATCCCCGCATATCCCAACCCCAAACCCGTCAAAAAGAGTAACGGGAGAAAAAGTATTGCAATAAATTGCACCATACAAGAGCTTTTGCTGTTTTCCTCAAATTGTAGCATTGAACGATCCTGAAATAGATATTTTTAGTGATTATACTTTTTCTTGGTAAAGAGTAGGATTAAGAGCACGGGAAAAGCTTCCGGCAAGTTTTTTTAGGGAGATAGAGACGGTTTCAGAGCACCTTCTCCACCCTAACTGGTTTTGAGTAGGTAGCTATGCCTCAAGCAAGCAGCAGCACCTCGCCAAAAGGCACTTCTACAGCTTTGGGCATGATCCACAGCACATCATAATTGGCTGCATCATCAGGATATATCCCCTGGCCATCCGTAAAAAAGAGCAGTGCCGTAGGGTAGTCGATATTGCGATCAATATACTCAAAGACGGGACGGAAATCCGTCCCCCCTCCCCCGCTGACCTCATACTCGAGTGCTTCACCGGGAAGATAGGTCTTGTGTGAATGTACCTTTGTATCAGCAGTAATGATATCGATCTCAAAATTCGGGTAGACCTCCATGATCGACTCCACTTCCCCAAGAAACGTCCCCAGAAGCTCTCTCTCCACCGAACCTGATGTATCGATAGCAATAATGACGCGGAGCAGGTCGGAGCTCAGACTCGGCAGATAGATGCCCCGATAGAGATACTTCATATTCGGAGGCATAAAACTGTAACTGCTTTTGGCATAGGAGGCGATAAAACCTGAAAGCACTTCACGCCAGTCAACCTTGTGCGAAAAGTACTCCGGTACGACAAACTTCAGGTCCTTGGGCAGCGCATCCTGGCGCTTCAGCTTGTTAAATATCTGTTCAAAGTGCTCCTTGAGCTCCTCCTGCAGTGCATCAAGCTCCTGCTGACCGATCTCCTGCTCCTCTGCGGACTCGGCCTTCCCCTGTTGGTTCTGTGGCTGCGGTGACTCCTGTGTTTGCTCTTCGCTGCCTGACTGTGCTTCGGGAGACTCCTCCTGGTCCTGTGCATCACCGCTGGAGTCATGGTTGGTATCGGGAGCGTACTTCATCTCCTCTTTGAGCTGAGAATAGATCTCTTCGGCGTACATCCCTTCAAACTGCGGCTGGTAGTTGACATACTCGGGTGCCTGCAGACCGTTTTTGACCAGCATCGCATTGACCGCAAAGTCACACGCCTCCTGCCAAAGCCACCTATCCCTGCCTCCCCGCCTCTCCATATGCCCCAGTACCGCGTGCATCGCCCCGTTGGAGAGGATGAACTCCACTTCTGAGACATTGAGCTTGTCGATATACTCTTCATTGAGACGTACGGTATTGCCATCGCTTTTAAAGGTGAGCTGGTCAGGGTCCGACTCGATCCTGAGTGCTGAAACAAGGGTCCCGAAATAGGGATGTTCCAGCATCAATCTGGCTTTGGCTTTGGTCAGTTTTTCCTGATAGGTCATTCTCTGATCCTTTCGTGTTTCATTAGATCTTTCACGGCCTCTTCCGTCCCCTGCACCAACAGAGGTTTTTTTGTCGCATCGAGCCACTTGATGATCTCTTTGATCTCCTCTTCGCTCATCACGGTACACCCGGCAGTAGGAATCGATTTGATATGGATAAAGATACACGATCCCGCACCCCTGACGGACTCTTCTCCCTCCATAATGCCGTTGTGGTCTACAACGATACCGTACCTATAGTAATCCTCGGAGAATTTCATCCTCTCATAACTCTGGTAGTCTCGCTGAATCTTCTTGCTCTCTACGATCTTGTTGTAGTATTTGGAGTTTATGTCATCGACACAGTGGTCATCCTCTGTATAGACCTCATACGGATAATCAATCTGAAAGGGAGCATACCCGAAGGCCTGTTTGAGTTCAAATATCCCTGCCGGAGATTTGCCGTCCCCCTCCTTTTTGATGAACCTGGCATTATCCGGGATCCTGTGCACGCCTCTTCCCCATCCCAGGCCGTTTCTACCCAGTTTGATCTCTATCGCCTTTCCTACTTTTTGCCAGGTTCTATCGCTACGCTCATATCGTTGGAGTTTTCCTTCGGACGCAGACCAGTTTTTCGTCGTAACCACAATGAGCTGATTGCTTTGGGCCTGAATCAATGTAATAAGCAAAAAAGTAAGTATAAACAATATCTTCATTTCGCTATAATCCTTGTATGGAATATGGAATCATCTCACTGGCAATTCCCTTGCTGACTATTTTTCTGGCTATTATAACAAAAGATGTGATCGTTTCTCTGCTGGGCGGGATCTTCGCAGGATTTCTGGTACTCAACGGCTACAATCCCGCCAAAGCGTTCATCGCACTGTGGGATGGTGTCATCGCGCTCTTTGCCGAGGGTTGGATCGTCAAGACCCTGCTTTTTATGCTCTTCATCGGTGCGATCATACGGCTGCTCACAATCTCCGGTTCGGTAGAACGATTCGTCGTCTATCTATCGGAGAAGTCCAAGCGGATCGATTCGCCTACCGGGGCGATGCTGCTGGCATACTTCATCGGAGTGGTAATCTTCATCGAATCCTCTATCACCTCTCTGGTGGCAGGGACCGTAGCCAAGCCGCTGTGTGACAAGCACGGTGTCAGCCGCGAAAAGCTTGCCTATATCTGCGACTCCACCTCCGCACCGATCTGTTCGCTGATCCCGCTGAACGCCTGGGGAGCCCTGCTTTTGGGGCTGATCATCACCGCGATCGAATCCAAAGTGATCACGGGGGATGCGGTCTCTCTGCTGGTCTATTCGATCCCGTATAACTTCTATTCGATCTTTACTTTGCTTATCGTACTTGTTGTAATATTTTTAAATATCAATATCGGTCCGATGCGTGATGCGATCCCTAAGACCTACCATCTACCCGACAACCACAAAGAGACCAAGCCCGCACTCTACGGGATGCTGCTGCCGATCGTTGTCATGGTAGCGATGGTGCCTGTCGGACTCTACATGACCGGTGACGGGGATATCTTCAAGGGATCAGGCTCTACCTCGGTCTACTATGCGGTGATCACTACCCTGCTCTTCATCTATCTCCTCTTTGTGCCTAACAAAACGATCTCTCATAAGAGATATTTTGAAGGGCTCTTTGAAGGGATAGGCCATATGCTTCCTGTCACTACGATCCTTGTCTTTGCACTGCTGATCGGCAAAGTGATCGGTGAACTGGGTACGGCACAATACCTTGCCTCCATCCTGCAAGGGAACATCTCCGCGATTCTCGTACCTCTACTGGTATTTTGGGTTTCCTCTGTCACTGCGTTTTCCACAGGCACGAGCTGGGGGACCTTCTCTATTATGATGCCTATCGCACTGGCACTTGGCGCTGCACTTGACCTCGATATCCCCCTTGTGATCGCCGCAGTGATCAGCGGAGGGATCTTCGGAGACCACGCTTCGCCGATCTCCGATACCACGATCATCTCCTCGATGGCTGCAGACTGCAACCACATCGACCATGTGCGCACGCAGCTTCCCTATGCTCTGACCGGCGGAGCGCTGGCAAGTCTCGCCTTTTTGATTGCCGGCTGGTTGACCCATTGATGAGGCAAGAGATGAAAACAAGGTGCCTATCTCATCTCTATGCTTATGTTATTATATATTTATAAATATTATACGGAGAGACGTTAATCTCCTTTTTCAAAACTATGTTAAAATAATCTTATGGATGAGAAATATCTCACACAATCAAGGAGATACCCTATGTACCTATTTACTTCGGAGAGTGTTTCGGCAGGTCACCCTGACAAATGTGCTGATATCATCGCAGACACTGTCGTGGATAGACTGCTTCAAAGTGATCCCAGGTCAAAAGTAGCCACAGAGACCTTTCTGAGCGGCAACCATATCATCATCGGCGGAGAGGTAAAGACGACTGCCCTCACCAATGAAACGTTTTATCAAGATATCGCCAGAGAAGCGCTGCACAGGATAGGTTACCCCGAAAGCGCAGGGTTCGGACGCGGGGAGACGCTCTACCCCGATGAAACAGATATCCATGTCTATGTCTCCGAGCAGTCGCCGGACATTACCATAGGTTTAGAAAAAGCGAATGAAGAGATCGGTGCGGGTGACCAGGGGATCATGTTCGGGTATGCGACCAGCGAACGTGATGACTATATGCCCACTGCCCTCGCCTATGCCAGGGAGATACGGGATGTGCTCTATGCGTATGCGCTGGAACACCCTGAGACTTTCGGTGTGGACCTCAAGACACAGGTGACGATGGACTACGGCACCAAAGAGAACTTTGATCACTGCAAACCCGTAAAGGTTTCACAGATCGTGGTAGCGATCGCGCATAGTGAAAAGGTCACACAAAAAGAGGTGCAGCAACTGGTCAGAAAACTCATCATAGAAAAGGTGAAGTTCAAAGAGGGGCACTTTGACGAAAAAGATGTCGTTTTTTATATCAATAACACAGGAAGGTTTGTCCGGCACTCCCCCATCGCGGACTCGGGCCTTACCGGAAGAAAGGTCGTCTGTGACACCTATGGAGGGTATGCGCCTATCGGCGGCGGTTCTCAAAGCTCCAAAGACTACAGCAAGGTAGACCGTTCCGCCCTCTATGCCTCCAGATGGATCGCCAAGCATATCGCAGCAGCCGGCCTGGCAAAGAAAGCGCTTGTCCAGCTTGCCTATGTCATCGCAGAACCCAGACCCATCTCCGTGACAGTCGATACACAGCATACGGCGCTGAGTGCTATCAGCGACGAGGAACTCTCAGAGAAGATCCGTGAAGCGTTTCCCCTTACGCCGAAGTGGATCACTCAAAAATTCGGGCTTGACCGACCGGGCAAAGATCACTTCCTCTATGCTGATGTGGCTGCCAAAGGGCAGGTAGGCTATGCGGAGTATCCCTGGGAGCAGCTGGATGAGCTGGAGTGGTTTCAAGCATTAAAGAAACAGTAAAGAAGAGGTAAAATTATGGATTTTGAAAAATTTAAAAAAGAGAAGGTCTTTCAAAGAGGCAGAGGCGGCAGTGATCCCCAGCACCTGGAGGATGAAAGGCTCTTTCATGCACTTCTGGAACATCATGATGAGATCGAACGCAGCACAAAAAAGATAGAGGGCGGGATCGAGTCTGTTACCCGCGTGGTCTCCAGGGATACGGAACTGGTCAAGATACTGCAGGAGCATGCAGTGGGGATGAAAAAACGGTTTGACGGAGGACGTGCGATCCGTTCATGGGACCCGCTGTTTACCCAACTCTTCGATGAGAGAGATCAGATCAAAATGCGCTGGGAGATGCTCGAAGACGGCATCAAGGTGACACTCAGAGGCGAAGATACCAAAATCCAAGAGCTGATCGACCTGCACGATGAAACCCTGCATGCATTTATAGACTATGGTTTCAGAGCAGCCAAAGAGGAGAGCCCGTATCGTCCTTGATAAATAAATCGTGGAAAAAATTTATTCACTAGTGATATAATAGTATCAATGCGTTGTCGATTTTCGTCTTATCTGAGAGCGAAGGAAGGAGATCTCATGTTACACGTTACACTGGATCAAGAAAACAAGATAGCACTGGTAGAGCCGGATAGTCCTTTAAGTAAAAATGATTTTGATGAAGCAACAAGGATTATCGATCCTTTTATACAAAAACATGGCAATCTGAAGGGCTTGATCATTCATACTGAATCTTTTCCGGGTTGGGACTCTTTCCGAGCCTTAGTAACTCATCTCAAATTTATCAATGAACATCATAAAAAAGTATCCAAAATCGCTTTCGTAACAGATTCTGTTCTGGGTAACCTTGCTCAACATATCGGAAGTCACTTTATCAGTGCAGAAGTCAAACACTTTTCCTGCAACGCAATGAAAGAAGCAAAAGAGTGGATTGCTTCAGACGCACCTATCATCTGCTAAAACCGTTTAGTGGAATAATATAAAACGATGAAAAATAATACTTTACCTACTATCCATAGAAAACGCGACAAAAACCTCGGTGTTCCCGAACTGGTAGCCATTGCTCTCGGCGGTATGATCGGCGGCGGGATATTTACCGTGCTGGGGATATCGGTATCGGTGATCGGGGTATTTACTCCTATTGCATTTCTCATCGGTGGCGTACTGGCATACCTTGCAGCATACTCCTATATCAAACTGGGTGTCTACTACAAAGATGAGGGTGCTACCTACTCCTTCTTCAAAAAGACCTTTTCAGACTCTGCCTTTGCAGCTTCGCTGATCGGATGGTGGGTCATATTCGGCTATATCAGTACGCTGGCACTCTATGCCTATACGTTTTCATCCTATGCGATAAGCGGTTTTTCGTTTGGAGAGAGTGAAATAGTGCGTAAAGGAGTTGCCGGAGGCATTATACTGCTCTTTACCCTTATCAATCTCTGGAGTGTCAAAGGGATGGGGAAGATAGAGGACCTGATGGTATATATCAAACTTGTCATCCTGGTAGTGATCGGATTTGTATTGATCAACAATGCCAATACTTCTATCCCGACGCTGATGCAAAACAACGGCCATATCGACATACTCTCGATCTTGATCGTCTCTTCGCTGACATTTGTCGCTTTTGAAGGGTTTCAGCTCGTGATCAATGCCGTCAATGAGATGGAAAAACCCCAGATCAATATCCCCAAAGCGATCTATATTGCACTTACCCTGGCCATGCTGATCTACTTTATACTCTCTTACGGTGCCATCATAGCCATCCCGCTTGATGACATCATTGCAAACCAGGAGTATGCCCTTGCAGCCGGGGCCAATGATATCTTGGGACATTGGGGAACCGAGCTCGTGATCGTTGGAGCGCTACTTGCGACAAGCAGTGCGATCAGCGGTACGGTATTTGGTGCTTCCAGACAAATCGCCGTTATTGCCAAAGACGGCTACTTCCCCTCTTTTTTGGCAAAAAGAAAAAATGATATCCCGATCATTGCGATCATTTTTATGTCTCTTTTTGCCTTTATCTTGATCCTGATAGGAAACTTGAAGGTGATCCTTGAGTTTGGTAGCGTAACCTTTTTATTAGTCTCACTGCTGATGGCATTTGCCAATCTTAAGATCTATAAGCAGACCTCCTTTTCCCTGCCTTTGATTTTGTTTGCGATTGCAGGACTCTTTATTGCTCTGATATTGATCCTCTATTTTGAATACAAAAACCAGATAGAACAACTCTATTTTATCGGTATCATCTATATGGTTCTAACCCTTGGAGCCATGCTCTTTTCATGGGGGAAGCACAGCCCTTAGTTACAAAATATGCTACAATACCCCAAAAAAATGAGGATAGCAAGCCCAATGAAACTACTCGTCTCAGCCCTTGAGCCATCGGCGAACCTCCATCTCAAAGAGGTACTCAAACATACCCGGGATGTAGAACTTATGGGTATCTTTGAAAAGAGTATAGCTCAGGGTACGCCGCTCTATGATATCTCCCAGATGGCGATCATGGGGGTTGTCGATGCGATCAGAAAGCTCCGGTGGTTCTTCAGGGTGGCAGACGAGATGGTAGAGCTGGCGGCCGGTGCGGACAAAGTGCTTCTGATGGACTCCTCGGGATTCAACCTGCCGCTGGCAAAAAAGCTCAAAAGCAGGTATCCGGATAAGGAGATCCTCTACTATATCCTTCCGCAGGTCTGGGCAAGCCGTCCAAAGCGTGTGGAGAAACTGGAGCGGTACTGCGATAGGCTGCTGGGGATACTCCCTTTTGAGGTGGACTATTATCCGCAAAAGAAGGCAGAGTATGTAGGGCATCCCCTTCTGGATGAGATCAGGACGAGCTATGAAGGCGAGAGCGGGACGATCGCCTTTATGCCGGGAAGCCGAAGGGGTGAGATCAACAGGCTTTTGCCGATCTTCAGGGAAGTAAGGAGAATCCTAGCGGAGAAGGATGCGCTGCTGATCATCCCCGGTTCTTTTTCGGAAGAGAAGATCGCAGAGCTCTACGGAGATATCTCGGAGTTTGAGATCAGCAGAGATACCCACGGTGCTTTGGCACGTTCGGAATTTGCCTTTATCTGTTCGGGGACGGCGACACTGGAGGCTGCACTGATAGGAACCCCCTTCACCCTGGCCTATATCGCCAAAAAGATCGACTACTTCATCGGTACCAAGCTGCTCCATATCACGCAGGTAGGACTGGCGAATATCATCCTCTCACGCTACAACGGTACTGTGCTGCATAAAGAACTGCTCCAGGAGGATGTCACAGCAGAGAACCTTCTGGTAGAGTATAAAGATACAGACAGGACGATCTTTGCCCAAAAAGCCAAAGAACTCAGAGCGTACCTGGCGCATGGCAGCAGCGAAAATGTTGCAAAAATTATTTGTAGTTGATAGAAAGGATTCATCATGCATCATAACACTATTTCTCAACAAAGCATTTTGAAAAAATGCATACCGACACTCCTCACTCAGCACTCCTCACCCCAAGGGCACTTGTCACTTCGTTCGGGCGCACTTCTCACTGTGTCACCAAAGGAGACAACATGCTAGTACATATCTGCTGTTCGGTAGACAGCCACTATTTTCTTCAAAAACTGCGTGAGGACTATCCCAATGAAAAGCTCACAGGATTCTTCTATGACCCCAATATCCACCCCTACAGCGAATACCGCCTGAGACTGCTCGATGTAAAGCGCAGCTGCAGAATGCTGGGTATCGACCTGATAGAGGGGGAGTATGATACAGAGGGGTGGCTGGAAGCTGTCAGAGGGCTGGAAAAAGAGCCCGAAAAGGGGGCACGCTGCTCTGTCTGTTTTGACAACCGTTTTGAAGTGACTGCCAAGCAGGCGGTACATATGCTTGAAGAGCACTTTACCTCTACCCTGCTGACCAGTCCCAAGAAGTCTTTGTTGCAGTTGAAGCGTGCCGGCGATGCCCTGGCAAACAAATACGGACTGAAATTCCATGCGCCGGATTATAGAAAGGCTTCAGGAACGCAGGAGCAGAACCAGATGGCCAAAGAGGATGCACTCTACCGTCAGGACTACTGCGGATGTCTCTTCGGGCTGACCATGCAGCGCGACCAGCAGGATAAACTGGCAGATGAGCTCTTTACCCCAATCTCAAACCAGATACAGCCCGAATCCATCGATGCCAGACTGGAAATGTATGAAAAACGTCTTGACTTGGAAGAGGAAGGGAAACCATACCAGATCATCAAAGAACGCTTTTTGAACTGGCGACTGCTCTTTGGAATGCTCAGGGTGCGAAAGGAGGTGCTACCTGCACATTTTCTCCCCTACTCCACACTCAAAGGTACCTATACAAGGGGCAAGATGGAGTACTCTGTCGGAGAAGTACACCATATGAACCGTGATGAGGTCCGCTTCATTACGCTGGCATACTATAATGCCCTGGCGGGTACGGCGTATCAAAGCATTACCGAGCTGCTCTTCAATCCCCCTTCTTTTGATACAGAGATGCAGGTACGCACGCAGATCGTGCACTCCTACTTTGACCTGGGAGCGATACTGGTCGTCGATGAGATACCGGAGCGGAAAATAGAGATCATCTGCGAATCCAAAACCTACAGCGATGTGAAAGAGACACTGGTCACGCTTGGATAAATCTCTCTATCAACATAGACCATCGTATGTCGGGAAACACGCCTATTCAAAGCCGAAAAATATCTCTATGGAAACATAGAGGATATAGTTCGCATCAAAATCATACTGTTTTTCCCACTCTACTCTGGGTTCTACCTCATAGTAGAGCCATTTTCTGTAGATATTCTGCTTATAGACCCCGTAGAGACTATACTTGATGATCTCGTTTTCGGGCTGGGTCTGCCCCCAGGTTGAAACACCTATTTGATATCCCTTGTTGAACTTGGTCGTTTTATTGTAGGAGAGTGTGGAGTAGTATCCCATCCCATCAATCTCTTGTTTTGTATTTCTTCCCAGATGTATCCTGAACATGGCATCATCATCGGTAAACCTGTCAAAATAGAAATTGGTCTCCTCTTCAAAGTGATACTCATTGGAGTATTTAAAGGACTGGCTGACACGGTTTCTCCATCTTCCTATGTCATAGGGAAGCCAGAAATGGGTCAGAAGATAGGGATTGTCATAACTGTGTATCCCCACCGAAGCAAAAGAGTGGATATGGTTCTTGACCGGTAAGGTATATCTCAGCCCGATACTCCCCTCGGTCATATCCCTGTAACCACTCCTTCTCCGTTTCTCCTCCTCATCCTCGTTTTCGATGTAGAGATTCACCCGGTTTCTTGTCTTCGGCAGGGCAAGGGATGCCTTGAATGAAGTATAAGGTTTAAACTTTTTGGCCTTATAGTCATACTTGAGTGTATTTTTCCACAAGGCATAGCTTTTGGTATAGACTTCATCAAAGATATCATCCTTGAAAAAAGAGGAGAACCAGTCATTGATCTGGGGCTCTGATTCACTCTCCGGGGTGCCATGTTTATGATTTATCCTCGTGGCATTGGTCTCAAAAAGGTAGTCATAGGAGGAGAGTTTTTCATCAAGATGATAGGAGAAGGTGTGAAGTTTATGGGTAAAAAAACGATGATACGAATCAGCCCAGTTCTCTTCCTCCACAGAAGCATTATGCTCTGCCCATGTAACGCTGATAAACAGTATGTTTAGAATAATAAAACGTATCATAGCTTATTCTACTACTAAGAATATTAAACTATTATTTTTTATGATAGAATCGCTCTTATGAATTTTGCATTTGGTACGCCATGGTTTTTACTCTTACTGTTATTGCTCCCCTGTTTTATCTGGTGCAGAGTACACACCAGGCACTTCTATTTTCCCAAAACAGAGTGGATAGATGCCCATCTCCCCCTCTTCTCACGGGACCTCTGGCTGAAGATCCTCCTCTTTACCCTGATGGTTGTCGCTTTGGCAGAACCTTATCTCTATGATCCGGGTTCCAACAGCACCAGACGGGGACGTGACCTTGCCCTTGTACTGGATGCCAGCGGATCGATGGCGCAAAGCGGCTTTCATACCCACGACCGCTTTAAAAACCGCTATGATGTCAGTATCGAACTTGCCAAAGATTTTGTCAAAAAACGTCTCGATGACAATATCGCCGTGGTCATCTTCGGCACCTTCGCCTATGCCGCTTCGCCGCTCACCTATGACCTCGATGGCGTATCCTATCTGCTGGATATGGGCGGCGTCGGTGTAGCCGGAGAGAGTACAGCGATCGGTGATGCATTGATGCAGGCATTGCATACGCTGAGCTTTGGAGAAGCCGAAAAGAAGGTGATCGTTCTGTTGACGGACGGCCATCACAATGCAGGCAGCAGCTCTCCCCGCCAGGCAGTGGCACTAGCGAAAGAGGCAGGGGTCAAGGTTTACACGATCGGCATAGGAGAAAAGAGCGGGTATGATGCGGGATTGCTTGAGACGATCGCCAAAGAGACAGGAGCGAAAAGCTACCCGGCGATAGATGCCGATGATCTGGCCAGGGTTTATGACGAGATAGAAGCGCTGGAGCCCAGTACCATCCGCTCTGAGAACTATCTCAACCGAAACGCTCTGGCCTTTTATCCCATGGCACTTGCCGCACTTCTGCTTTTGGGATGGATACTCTCGGAAGGGGGGATACTCACCCTGCTGAAGCAAAAAAAGGAGGCGGTATGAGTATCCTCTACCCTTCTCTGCTTTGGCTACTGCTGCCTCTGACCGTACTTTTTTACTATCGACCCGGAAAGATAGCCGACACGGTACATCTGATCGTACTTGCTCTTCTTGTGGTTGCGCTCAGCAGGCCGGTGGTAGATCAGGGAGTACAGGAACGTAAAATAGAGGCTCAGGAGATCATTATCGCGCTGGATGTCTCCTATTCGATGAGGGCGGATGACATTGCGCCCAGCCGTTATGCCTTTGCATTGCAAACGATCGAATCTTTTTTGGAGCGTAATCATAATGACAACATCACGTTGATCGCATTTACAACCAATCCCCTCCTTCTCTCCCCACCGACCACGGATCATCAGCTGGTTTCACTCGCACTGAAAAGCCTGAGACCGGATCAAATCCTCACACACGGTACCTCGCTTGAAAAACTTCTGAAAAAAGTTTCAGAGCTGCCAATGGAGGAGAAAAACCTGATACTCATCAGCGACGGGGGAGAGGAGAAGGATGTTTTTATACTAAATAATATTATCCAAGAGAGCCGTATCCTCCCGATTATCCTTGCGATGGGGACAGAGAGAGGTTCACCGATCCCCAAAGAGGATGGAAGTGCTCTCAAAGACAAGGAAGGCCATCTTGTCATCTCACGGATCAATCCGCTGCTTGCAACACTTGCTGCACAGAACAGCGGCAGCTACCTTACGCCGTCGCACTCACCCGAAGCAACGGCAGAAGAGCTACAGGAGGCGCTTGATGCACTGGATGCAGAGAAACAGCAGCTTGGCAAAATGACCCACTCCTATATCGAGCTCTATCCCATCCCTCTATTTTTAGCGCTTATTCTATTTTTACTTGTACATACACGAGGGGTCAAGTACCTTCTTGTTCTTGGCACGTTGTTTGGTTCTCAAGCACAGGCATCATTCTTTGACTTGTTCAAACTGGACAATGCTTATCATTCCTATACACAAGAGGATTATAATCGTTCAAAAGAGATACTCAACACGATTTCGGCTAAAACACTTCAAAGCCAAGTAGCATTGGCAAACAGCTATTATAAACTGGGAGAGTATAAACGTGCGATCAACGCCTATCAAAGTATACGTTCCACCTCTCCTCAGGTAAAACAGATGCTCTACTACAATATCGCTAATGCCTATGCCAGACTTGAGTCCTATGATAAAGCAAGGAGATACTATACCCAGGCGTTACAACTCGGGGACGATGAGGATGCCAGAGCCAACCTGGCTCTGATCTCCCTTCTTCAGGAGAAAGAAACCTCTCTGGGAATAGCCCCTCCAAAGTCACAAAACAACTCCGGTTCCAAATCCGAGGATCAGGAGCAGACAGAGGACAAAGAGAGACGTAGTGAAGAGCAGTCCAGCTCAGGCTCGGGAAACAGCGGCAGTGAACAGAAACAGAAGAACAAAGAGAAGTTAAAGCTGACCGTGGATCGGCAGAACAGACAGAAGCAGCCTCTTGGCTCCAAAGTCTATGAAATGATCAATAAGGGATATATTCATGAAAAACAGCCTTGGTAAAAAGAGAGTAGCTATTTTAATATTTTTTAGTATTTCACTTGTTTTCGGACAAGGATTTACTTCAAATGCATTGCTGGATAAAGAGGAGGCCTATATCAAAGAGCCTGTCATTTTAACCTTTGATATCCATCAGACTGACCACTCCAAGGTCATGTTTTTTGACTTTACCCTGACACCAAGCGAAGCATACGAGTTCCACCGGCTGGATGCCAAAGAGGTAGACAGCTACCAAAAGGCGAAGATACACTATACCTACCTGATCTACCCACTTCAAAGCGGTATCATAGATATCGGGTTTCAGCTCACCCAAAAAGTGACAACCACAGAAAATGTCGCCTATAGTTTTTCTGGAGACAGGGATAACGTAAAAGGCATTACAACGACGGATACCCCCATCAAGCTGGATCCATTGCAACTGACAGTCAAAGCACTGCCTGAGGGGACACAGCTCGTAGGGGATTTTACGCTGACACACAAATTCAAAATGCATAAAACCGATGCATATGAGCCTATTCCCTTCTCTGTAGAGATCAATGGTACAGGCTATCCTCCGGTACTTGAAAAGCTCTTCCTCCCAAACGAGGCATATACGTTCTTCGAAGAGGCACCTGAAATCAGCGCGATCCGCACTTCTGAAAATACCTATAATAGAGTCAGATACTCCCTTGCCTTGAGCGCTGAAAAAAGTTTTACTTTGGACGCGATAACGATCAACGCCTTCAACCCGGCAACACAAAAAAGCTATATCCTCACGATACCCGAACAGGAATTCAAAATCCATACGGTTGCACACTCTGCCCTGGTGGACAAAGTAGATTTACCGGTACCGCTAAAAGCGACTGACTGGTCCTGGGCAGGTACGCTTCTGGGGTATATTGTGGTCTTTTTCTCAGGTTTTTTGACCGCCAGGAGTCTACAATGGCATCAAAAAAACAAGATCCAGAGTGATCCCTTCATCGGACAGATAGCCCGGACAAACGATCCCAAAAAACTGCTGAGGCTGCTGATCGCCGAAGATAGTAAAAGGTATGCATCAGCCATAGAGAAGCTGGAAGCACATCTCTACAGTAAAAAACCGCTTGATCTCAAAGCGATAAAAAAGGAACTCAATGCATAAAAAGATAGAGATACTCAAAAAAGAACTCTCCAAGGCCGTTATCGGGCAGGAACAGATGATAGACGGACTGCTGATCGGGCTGCTTGGTGACGGGCATATCCTTGTCGAGGGGGTCCCCGGTCTGGCGAAAACCACAACGATCAATGCGCTTTCCAGTGCGCTCGGGCTTGAAAGCAAACGGATACAGTTCACCCCTGACCTTCTTCCCTCGGATATCATCGGGGCACAGATCTATAATCCCCGGACCAATGACTTCGGCATCAAAAAAGGGCCGCTCTTTACCAACCTCCTGCTGGCAGACGAGATCAACCGTGCCCCTTCGAAGGTGCAGTCTGCTCTGCTCGAAGTGATGCAGGAGCGTCAGGTGACGATCGGGGACGAGAGCTTCAGGATCGAACCTCCCTTCCTGGTGATGGCAACACAGAACCCCATCGAACAGGAGGGTGTCTATGCACTGCCCGAGGCACAGCTGGACAGGTTTATGATGAAGCTGGTAGTGACACATAACAGCGAAGAGGATGAACTGACCATTATGCGAAAAGCTGCCACAAAAAGCTTCGAAAAGGTAGAACCGGTGCTCAACAAAGAAGAGCTGCAAACACTGAAAGAGGAGGTGAACAGGGTCCATATGGATGGAGAAGTGGAGCGCTATATCGTACAGCTGATTGCTGCGACCAGAGAACCTGAGAGATTTGGCCTCGAACCTATCAAAAATGACCTGATGTACGGTGCGAGCCCCAGAGCCTCGATCGATCTCTACAAAGCTGCCAAAGCCAAGGCATTCCTCCGGGGCAACGACCATGTTACCCCTGCAGATATCGGATTTGTTGTACATGATGTCCTCCGCCACCGGATTGTCCTCAGCTACGAAGCCAGAGCCAAAGGGATCAATCCCGATGAGATCATCTCAAAAATTGTTCAGGAAGTACAGATACCGTAATGTCACTCGCACTTAAAACCCTGCAGCTCAAAGCCCGATACCAGGTCTATACCCTTCTTGCCGGCAACAACCTTTCCAAAATGCATGGAGAGGGGTATGACTTCAGCGAACTGAGAGAGTACCAGATCGGCGATGATGTCAGGAAGATCAACTGGACCATCACGGCAAAACTGGGGCGTCCCTATATTAAAGAGCTGCATGCCAACAGAGAGCTCTCTGTAGTGGTTGCCGCGATGATGGATGGCAGCCTCTACTTTGGTGAAGAGAACCTCAAGCAACATAGAGTCACGGAGATCGCTGCGATGCTGGGATACGCTGCCCACCACAACAACGATCTCTTTACAGGATTCCGCTTTCATAATGATAAACATAGTGTGACGCCGCCTACCAAACAGCTCTTCTCTATCGAAGCGTTCTCCAGGTCACTCTTTGAACTGGATACGCTGCATACGGCACTCGACTACGCCAAGGCGACCGATACACTCTCATCGCATATCCATAAACGCTCCCTCCTCTTCATCATCGGTGATTTTCTGGAACCGATCGATCTTTCGGTCCTGGCACAAAAACATGAAGTGATCGCCATTATCGTACGCCATAGAGAAGAGGAGAAGCCCAATAAGCTGGGGGAAGTGATACTGAAGAATCCCAAAACTGCACAGCGCCGTCATACTGATTTTGGTGCGGCGGGTATCCGGCACTATCTTGCCAGACTCAAAGCACATGATGAGGCGATGCAGATGCATTTCATGCAGTACGGTATCAGATATACAAAGATCTATACTGATGAGGAGCCTATAGGAAAATTAGTCAGATTATTTGTATAGATATTGTTACGAAGCGTATTGAAAAGAATGCTTTATTTCTGTGATATACCAGGAGAAAACTCCTCCTCAAAAGAGGAGGATAAGGAGATATTCAAAAAATTTTAACGACTGTAATGGGACTGTTCAATATTCTGTGTCAGCATCGGATAATCCTAAAATTGTATCATAAGTCTAACGCATCATCAAGCCGTCCTTCAAAGTGGATGGCTAGTTGAGAGATTGTCAGACTCCAGTTTCTAATCGGCATCGTCCATTTCTTCTGAGCATTTTGAATCCCCATAAAGAGCAATTTCAAGAGACTGTCATCATTGGGGAAAGCACCTTTTGTTTTCGTAAGCATACGGAATTGGCGATGGACTGATTCGATGATATTGGTGGTATAGATCACTCTTCTTATATCTTCGGGATACTCGAAATAGACAGTCAGATTGTCCCATTTGTTTCTCCAGGATTGAAAGACGATAGGGTATTTTTTACCCCATTTCTCTTCCATCTTGTCAAGCTCCAGTGCCGCTTCCTCTTTAGTAAAAGCCTGATAGACATTTTTAAGCTCTTTGGCAAACTCTTTTTGGTTGTTTGAACCCACATATTTGAGGCTGTTTCGTATCTGGTGTACGATACAGAGTTGTACCTGTGTATTTGGAAATACCGAGTTAATAGCTTCGGGGAATCCCTTGAGTCCATCTACACTGGCGATCAGTATATCTTTGACACCGCGGTTCGATAGTGTAAAATAAAGTTCGCAATTTTCATTTACGATACCCTTTCAGAAGAAAGAAACGGAGAGTAAAATGAGAATTGATGAACGAGAGCTGTT
>JACXUO010000018.1 GCA_014763885.1 Campylobacterales bacterium | reverse complement strand
GTTTTTTTGTCATCGCTCACGCCTTCAGCGACGAAACTTCCCAGTTTGTATCCCTGCTCTCCCGCCGCAAAATCAAATTCCGAACGGTTTTCCTTTGCGCTTCTTGAGACGATATTGATCGTACCCCCTATCGCTTCGGGAGAAGTTAAACTTGCGCCGCTTCCTCTGGCGATCTCGATACTCTCCACATCAGATACACCCACTGCGTCCATCCCGTAATAACTTGACACGGTAGAGTGGAACGGTATCCCGTCGGACAATACCGTCGTATGCTCCCCTTTCATCCCGTTAAGCATCACCCTCTTGATCCCGCACATGGAACAGTTGGTCGTCACATCCACCCCTGCACTGTTCTCTACCGCTTCCACCAGGGTTGTGGCCTGTTTCTGATCCATCTGTTTTTTATCGATCACCTCTGTTTTTTCTATTGTATCTTTCAGCCTGCCCTCTTTTTGCAAGCTCTCCTTTACACCAGTGATACTGATCGCCTCCAATACCTCCGTAGCCTGTAAAGTACTGACCAGACAGAGTGAAGCCGCTACCGATAATGACAATTTCATTGTTTCCCTTTGCATGATTTATGTTTATAGATGGAAATGATAACTATTATTATCTTTATAATCACTTAATAATGATTTCGATTTTCATTTACTATATATCTCATTCCTGCATTGAACGATGAGATATTTATTCCTATGCGAGAATGGCAATAGACTCTCTATTTTTGGAGGAGAATCATAAGGGAGAATAAATTGAATGTAGTGGTTTTGTTTTAGATATTCATAGTTCCATAAGAACTATAGGGAAATTTACATGCCTGACCAGGGCGAGGAGAGTCTACTTTTGCAACATACCCCTGCAGCCCTCCAGTGCAACACCTTCGCGCAGGCTGTCATCTATGACAATACACTTGTCGCATTCAAGAATGCCGAAAAGGTGTTTGAAGATCAGGATACCTGCCGCGATAAGATCCGAACGCCCCGTGCCGCATGTCTCTTCGCGTTTGTCAAACGGCATGGCAAGCAGTTTTTCCAGATAGAAATCAAGTTCATCAACCGTCAGTGTCAAACCGTTGATCTTTTTTGCATTATAGGTGGCATAGGTCTGTCCCAGCTTCATGGCTGCTACACTGGTCGGCGTACCCGCAGTGGCAACCAGCGCATGGAGCTCTCCTTTTGTCGCAAATATCTCTGCACAGAACTTCTCCAGACTAAGCATTACATCCGGAAGTGCTTTTTGAATCGCTTCAAGTGTTTGATAGCGTTGTGCCATCGTCACGATACCGATGGGGAAACTTCTGACGATCACCTCATCCTCATAATGGAAAATCAGTTCGGTCGATCCCCCGCCTATATCCGCCACGACAAAGTTTTGTGAAGCGTAGTGAAGCTGTGAAAGTCTGTGCTTTACCGCAAGAAGGGTCAGCCTTGCCTCTTCTTCGCCGCTGATCACCTCAAAATCGACACCCGTCTCCTTTTTGATCCTCCCAAGGACAGCCCCGGCATTTTCCGCTTTGCGTATCGCCTCGGTCGCAACCGCTTTGAGCGGGTGTTTTTCAAAGTCAAACTTTGTTTTGGCCTCCAGAATCGCTGCGATCACCCTCTCGGCTGCCGCATCGTTCACGATTCCCGTACTTGCCAGTCCGTCAGCGGTCTTGACGATTTTTTCATACTCGGCGATATAGTGTGATTTTTCGCAGTCTATCTGTATCACCCGTAAGGTATTCGAGCCTAAATCTATCGCGATCAAATCATTCCTTTGTAAAATCGTTGCATACTGATTCCTAATACTCTTCTTTGAAGCTGAATCCACCCTCTTGCAGAACCTTCCGGATCTGATCCTGGTGCTCGACCCCTTTGGTCTCAAGATGTACGGAAACAGTAGCATCACCGAACTCCAAATCGATCGAAGTTCTGTCATATCCTATCTGCACGATATTCGCACCAACCTTGGTCAAAAGTTCGGTAAAATGCATCAGTGAACCCGGTTTGTCAACCATCAGTACCGAAAGCTTCATCTTCCGGCTGCTTTTGACCAGGCCTTTTTCGATGATCAGAGAAAGCATGGTCACATCGATATTTCCTCCGCTGAGTACAACACCCACTTTGGCATCCGAAGGGAGATCGAGCTTGCCATGCATCAGTGCAGCGATACCGACAGCGCCTGCTCCTTCAACCAGTACTTTCTGCTTTTCAAGCAGAAATAGTATCGCTGCAGCGATCTCATCTTCGCACACCGTTTCAAACATATCCACATACTTCAGGATATACCCGAGTGTCACGGGAGAGGTGTCGCGCACAGCGATACCGTCCGCAATCGTTCTAACACTGGTCGTATCGATCGCTGTTTTGGCATCATAGGATTTTTTCATCGCAGGTGCACCCTCAGCCGAGACACCGATGATCTTGATATCGGGTTTGAGTGCTTTGGCTGCAACAGCAATACCGCTGATCAGTCCGCCTCCGCCGACCGGCACGACGATCGCATCCAGGTCTTGGATCTCCTCCAGCATCTCCAGTGCAACTGTACCCTGGCCCGCCATCACTTCATCATCTGCAAAAGGGTGGACAAAACACAGCCCCTTATCTTCGGCATAGGCTATCGCATGGGCATAGGCTTCGTCATAGTTTGCCCCATGCAGGATAACCGAAGCACCGAACTCCCTGACCCCCTGTATCTTGGTCAGGGGTGTCGACTCCGGCATCACGATCGTCGCCGTGATCCCGAAATGGTGTGCAGAGTAGGCAACCCCCTGTGCATGGTTTCCTGCACTGGCAGCCACCACACCCGTGATGCCTCCGGACTCCATCAATGAGGCGATCTTGTTGAATGCCCCCCTCAGTTTAAAGGCTCCGGTACGCTGGAGGTTCTCTTTTTTGAGGTATACTTTAAAGCCGCTCTTCTGACTGAGTATGGGAGCATGGCTGAAAGGGGTGCGATGTACTACCCCCGATACTCTTTCATAGGCTTTTTTTATCTCTTTTAAGTCTAACATTAACCATCCTAAGTAATAATGCTCAAATTATATCAAATTCAATTAAGGAAGAAGTATGGAGTGTGAATTTCCGACAGTAAACAGCAATAAAGAGGAGATGAGAGAGATTTTTGAGAATGTCAAAACGATCGCGGTCCTTGGACTTTCCCCCGATGAAAGCAAAGCAAGCAACATGGTGGCAAGATACCTTCAAAATGCCGGATATAAAATCATCCCTGTCTACCCCAAAGAAGATGAGATCCTGGGAGAAAAGGTCTACCGTTCGCTTGCAGAGATACCGTTCGAGATCGATATGGTCGATGTTTTCAGAAAGCCGGATGCCTTTGATGCGATCGTTGATGCTTGTATCAAACGCGGCGATGTCAAGGTTTTCTGGGGGCAGATCGGGCTGGTAAACAATGCCGCTGCCCAAAAAGCCAAAGATGCCGGGATGAAAGTGGTACAGAACTACTGCACCAAGGTAGAGCATATGGCGCTCATGAGAGATGAAATAGCCTATTAATCATCGTAAGGTAAGCGCAGGAATGGCTTTCCACCCTCATGGATGAGATAAGCTTCTTATCTCATCTTAAATACGTTCTATATCTATTCTTATACCCCTGCTTGAGTCTCTGTGCCAGCTGATAGACTGCCATCGCATAGTAGTTACTGTGGTTGTACCGGGTGATCACATAAAAGTTCTTCGTACCGTACCAAAGCTCATCATACCTGAAACGCTGTAGTTTGACCAGATGCACTTTCCCTTTGTAACTGAACTCTGATTTTGGATAGATATGCTTCAGCGACTTTCGATGATACCGGTGTCTGTAGCCCGTTTTCTTGCCGTTGTAGCGTTTCCCCGGATAGGTGACCCTCACCGCAACCGGTTGCCCGCGTTTCCATCCGTGACGATTGAGGTAGTAGGCGATACTACCGATCGCATCTACAGGATGATGCATCCGTTTTTTCCCGTCGCGGTTGAAATCTACGACAAAAGTTTTGTAGTTGCTCGGCATGAACTGTCCCAAGCCTATGGCTCCGGCGTAAGAGCCTTTGACGTCTCTTGGATTCACCTTTTCCCTTCGCGTCATCAGAAGAAACTCCTGGAGTTCGGATCGGTAAAACTTCTGCCTTCTGTGCGGTTCAAAGGCCAGTGTCGTCAGGGTATCAAACGTCGGGTAGCTGCCGGTATTGACGCCATAGTGGCTCTCGATACCGATGATCGCAGCGATATATTCGGGCTCTACCCCAAACTCTCTGTAGGCTTTTTGAAAGGTTTCCCGGTGCTGATGCAGATACGCCACACCTTTTTCTACTTTGGACTCCTTGAGAAATATCTCTTCATACCTGTCCCATGAACCCTGTTTTTTCCCACTCCTCCTGGGTTTGGCCTTTTTCCTGTAAGAGGGGACGTAGATGGCCAGTGCTTTTCTCTGGAAATCGACATCTCCAAAAAGGCGTTCCAGATAGGATCTGCTGAACCGGTATTTATTGACCATCCGGTCGATAAATACCTTCACTTCAGGTTTCTTGGTATAGTCTTTTGCAAACCCCTGTGTGCTAAACAGTAAAAAGAGTAGAGCAAAAAGTGTGAATCTACGCATAGCCCGCCTTGCCTGTTTCGATAGTTTCATCTTAACAGGCAAGCATCAACGAAGCGTAAACGGCTACTTTTTCTTCAGGAATACACCGCTCTCCACATGCTCTGTATAGGGGAACTGGTCATAGATGGCTGATTCAAGGACTTCATGCGTCCGGGTCAATGTCTCAAGGTCGCGGGCGAGTGTCTCCGGGTTGCAGGAGATATAGATGATATTTTCAATACCGCTGATAAGCGCGATGGTCCCCTCATCCAGACCTGCCCTGGGCGGATCCACCAGTACGGTGCTGAAATCGTAGCTCCCCAGATCGATCCCCTGAAGCCGGTTAAACTCCCTTTTGCCCTGGAGTGCTTCGGTCATCTCCTCGGAAGCAAGTCTGGCAAATGTAATATTTTCAACATGGTTCAGTTCGCAGTTCTGCAGTGCTGCCTGGATCGAACGCTTGGATATCTCCGTTGCCAGTACCTTCTCAAAATAGTGCGAAAGCGGCAGGGTAAAATTCCCCAGTCCGCAGTAGCTCTCCAGGAAATCGCCATGCCCGACCTTCTTGGCCTGCCTGATCGCCCATTCGATCATCTTCACATTCACCTGGGGATTTGGCTGGGTAAATCCGCTTTCATACTGTACATACTTAAAAGGCTTACCGTCTATCTCCAGCTGTTCTGTGACAAACTCATCGCTAAGCACCACTTTTTGCTTACGGCTGCGCCCCATAATCCTGGCATCCAGCTCTTTCTCCAAAGCTTTCGCCTCCTCTGACCACGCTTCATCCAGCTTGCGGTGATAGAGCATCGTGATCAGGCACTCATCTGTAGTGGTTGCCAAAAATTCTACAGCGAAAAGACGGTTTTTCAGTACTTCCGAAGAGGTATTGACCTTCTCCAGCAACTTCCACATTCGCTTCTGGATAGGTTCTATCACCTTGGGGCACTCCTCGATCGTCACCGCACCGTTTTTCTTGATATTCCCCATCGCATAATCACATCTCTCCCCCTCATGCCAGATACGGAACTCCGCTCTTGCACGGTAATGTGAATCGGAAGAATCAAAAACCTCCAATGCTCCACTGTAAAAAGGTGCCAAAAGTGTTGAGACCTTCTCCTGCTTATACTCCAACTGTTGTGCATAACTCTTCTCATAAAGCCCGCACGAGCCGCACGCTCCAAAATGTTTACATGTCACTTCGCTGCCTTTAAATTAATTCGATATAATCACGATACTATAAAATTTCATGTAATTCTAGCAAAAGGGGTAGAAAATGTCTATCAGTGTAGTCATACTAGCAGCCGGACAGGGTACAAGGATGAAATCCTTAACACCCAAAGTCCTTCATACAATCTCGGGGAAACCGATGCTATTTCACGCGATAGATGCTGCCAGAGAGATCTCTACAGACATTACTGTGGTGCTCTATCACCAGGAAGAACGCATCCGCGAGGAGATAGAAGCTGTCTATCAGGGGATACAGTTTCATATTCAGGATGTTGCACAGTTTCCGGGTACAGGTGGAGCGATGAAGGGGATAAAGACCCGATATGAACGTACCTTGATCCTCAACGGTGATATGCCGCTGGTGACAAAATCCTCGCTTGAAGCATTGACTGCAGGCGATGCAGAGATCAATATGTCGGTCATAAGACTGGAAAACCCCAGCGGATACGGCCGTGTGATCATCGAAGAGGGGAATGTACATGAGATCGTAGAACAGAAAGACTGTACACCCGAACAGCTTCTGATACAAAATGTCAATGCAGGCGTCTATGCAGTCAACAGCGAACTTCTGGAACGATATATTCCAAAACTCAATAACAACAATGCACAGGCCGAATATTATCTGACAGATATCATCAAAATGGCTGTGGAGGAAGAGAAGACCGTACACCCTGTCTTCGTCGAAGAGGAGGAGTTCAAAGGGGTCAACTCCAAGCTTGACCTGGCACATGCCGAAGAGATCATGCAGACCCGTATCCGTAACCACTGGATGAGGGAGGGGGTCATCATGCGGCTGCCCCAGACGATCTTCATCGATGCACGTGCCACTTTTGAGGGAGAATGTATCCTGGAAAACGGCGTATCCATCCATGGATCCTCTAAACTTAAAGAGGCGCATATCAAGGCGCACTCAGTGATCGAAGATGCAGTGATCGAAGAGTCATCGGTAGGACCGATGGGACGGGTGAGACCGGACTCTCTCCTCAAACATACCCATATCGGCAACTTCGTAGAGGTCAAAAAATCTACACTTGAGGGTGTCAAAGCCGGACACCTGGCTTATCTTGGTGATGCGACGATCGATAGAGGGACCAATATCGGTGCGGGAACGATCACCTGCAACTATGACGGTAAAAAGAAGTACCAGACCAAGATCGGAAAAAATGTCTTTATAGGCTCCGATACGCAACTGGTCGCTCCGATAACAATCGAGGATGATGTACTGATCGCGGCAGGAAGCACGATCACAAAAGATGTTGCCAAAGGTGAACTTGCGATGTCGCGTACGCCGATGAAAACGATCAAAAACTTCTTTTACAAGTTCTTTGGAGAAAAATAATGCAGCTCAATCTCAAAGGCAAAACAGTGCTTCTCGGTGTTACAGGAAGCATCTCGGCATACAAAGCATGCGATCTTGCAAGACTCTTTGTCAAAGCGGAGGCGGACGTCCATGTGGTCATGACGCCGGCAGCTGAACGTTTTGTCTCGGCACTTACCTTTGAAGCACTCACACGTAACCCGGTACTCACTGAAAAGAGCGAAAGCTGGAGCAGTGAGCTCAACCATATCGAGATCGGGAAAAAATGTGATGTCTTTGTGATCGCACCCGCGACGGCAAATACCATCAACAAACTGAGCAAAGGGATCGCAGACAATATCCTCACGCAAACGGCTTTGGCTTATAACAAAGAGATCGTCGTGGCACCGGCAGCCAATACCAATATGCTCAGCAACCACTACACCACCGGTTCGATCAAAATGCTCAAACTCAATGATTATGCAATCGTTGAACCGCAGGAAAAACGCCTTGCCTGCGGTGATACGGGAAGCGGTGCTCTGGCCGAACCGATTGAGATCTTCTATGCGACGGCAAAAGCGCTTTTGAAAAAACCATTCTGGGAGGATAGACGTGTGGTTGTTACAGGCGGAGGTACACGTGAAAAGATCGATGAAGTACGCTACATCAGCAACTTCTCTTCAGGTAAAATGGCCAACGCCATTGCCCTGAGCCTCTATCTGAAAGGGGCCGATGTCTGCTATATCACCTCGACCGGGAATGAAGGACTGCCTCATGACATCTATACGATCGATGTAGAGAGTACAGAAGAACTTCTTGATTATACCCAGGATGCGTTGCGCGTGGCAAAAAAAGGGAAAATGAGCAAAGCCAGCCTCAATACGCCTGATGCCATTGAACTGATCCAGAAGAGACCCTATCTTTTCATGGTGGCAGCAGTCTCGGACTACACCCCCAAATACCCTCAGAACGGCAAGATGAAAAAAACCATGCTGGGAGAAGAGTGGAGCATTGAGCTCAAACAGACACCCGATATCCTCTCTGCGCTCAACAAGGACGGGGTGACAGTCGTCGGCTTTAAAGCGGAGATGGATGAGCAAAACGGTCTTGCGAATGCGAAAGGACTCCTGGAACAAAAAGAGATCGATGCGGTCTGCTATAACCTGCTGAAAGATGCCGGAAGTTTCGGAACACCGGACAATGAGATCACCTTTATCAGCAAAACAGCTACTACAGACCTGGGTAAAGCGGATAAACTCACCCTCGCTGATAAGATCCTGACCCATGCAGAAGGTCTTGTGAATGAATAGTCTTCCACTAAAGCACCTGGCGATCATCATGGATGGCAACGGCAGGTGGGCCAAAGAGCGCGGCCTTAAACGTGTCAAAGGGCATGAAAAGGGTGCTGAGATGATCCGCGGGATCACCACCTATTGCGCAACACACGAAACGATTCAGACGGTTACCTTCTATGCCTTCAGTACAGAAAACTGGAAACGTCCCAAAATGGAGGTAGAGTTTTTGATGAAACTGCTTGACAGGTACCTCAAGAATGAGCTGGAGACCTACCAGCAGCACGGTGTACGTTTTCAGGCGATCGGAAATATCTCCGAGTTCTCTTCTGCGTTGCAGAAGCGCATCAAAAAGACTGAAGAACTGACCCGGAACAACAGCAGTCTCACGCAGATTCTTGCACTGAACTATGGAGGGCGCGCGGAGATCACCGATACGGTCAACAGACTGATCAAAGCGGGCAAAACGGAGATCACGGAAGAGGATATCTCTTCGCATTTGCAAACACCTTACAGCGACATAGACTTTATGATCCGTACAAGCGGTGAAGAGAGGATCTCCAATTTTCTCCTCTGGCAGATCAGTTATGCCGAACTCTACTTTACCCCTACTTTGTGGCCGGACTTCACTCCCGAAGAGCTGGATACCATACTGAAAAATTATCAACAGCGTAACAGACGTTTCGGAGGTGTCTAAATGGAGTTGATTATCACGCTTTTCGTCTTTGTTTTCGGAATCATGATCGGTTCATTTCTCAATGTAGTGATCTACCGTATCCCCAAAGGCGAAAATATTGCTTTTCCGGCATCCAGATGTCAAGGCTGCGGAACGCCGCTGAAGTGGTACCACAATATCCCCCTGCTCTCCTGGCTCGTATTGAGAGGAAAATGTGCATTTTGTAAGGCAAAGATATCTGTACAGTACCCTGTTGTCGAGTTTGTAACCGGGGTCATCTTCCTTGCCCTCTATTTTAAACTCGGGCTCGTTTGGCATCTGCCATTTGTGGCTGCTTCCTTTGCCGCACTCTTTGCCCTGGTCGTCATAGACTTTGAATATATGGCTGTCCCCGACAATGTCAACTTCGCGGCTCTTGGATTTGCTCTGGTACAGCCGGATTTTCTCAATGCGGCACTCTACGCAGCGATTGCGGCAGGAGGACTCTACCTTATCGGCCTTCTCTCTTCTCTATTGGCCAAGCGCCAGGCGATGGGAGGAGCGGATGTGATCGTCGCCGGGACGATGGGAGCGTTGCTCGGTTTTCCCGGTTTTTTTATCGCGATCTTCCTTTCAGCGCTTCTGGCGATTGTCCCGGCACTCATCTGGAGGGAACGGGGGGTACCTTTTGTACCTTTCCTTGCACTGGCTACACTGATCACCTATCTTTTTGATACACAGGCAGCTGATATTCTGGAGCTGATCATCTATGGTTAATATCAGAAGGTATCTTTCATCCAATTTCGCCAAATCCTTTTTGACGATATTTTTACCTATTTACTTTATTGTCTCCCTGGTCTTTCTTATTCAGATCTCCTCTTTGACAGCAAAGATCAATCTCACCTTCTATGAACTGCTTAAACTCTATATCCTTTCCCTTCCGGAGATTGTCTTCTATACTCTGCCTATCTCCTTTATCGCTGCACTCTCGAATGTACTCGGAAGGCTCTCGCAGGACAATGAATTGATCGCACTGCATGCATTGGGGATCCAGGCCAGAGCGATCCTGAAGATCTTCTTCCTCCTGGCGTTTCTCTTCTCTATACTGCTGCTTGCGATCTCTTTTATCACCATGCCGCTTGGTGTACAGGCATACAATGCTTTTAAATCGGAAAAAAGAGCCGAAGCCAACTTCACTCTCATACCGGGTAAAATCGGCCAGAAGTTCGGGGACTTTTATATCTACGTCAAGGACAAAAATGACAACTCTTTTCACAACCTTGTGATCTATAACCAGACAAGCGAGGGAGAAGAGCAGTTCTTCAGCTCACAAAAAGGTGAGCTGCTGCATGAGGAGGGGACGATGCTGCTCAAACTCTCTGATGGCTACGGATATACCTATACCCAGGAGAAACTCCAGGAGGCGCAGTACAAAGAACTGAAAGTCTATGACCAGAACAGGGATGAGGGCTTTGAGTTTTACACCATCCAGTCCTATTGGGCCCAGGCGCTCACCGATCAAAAAAGGATGCACAAGGCACTCTTCAACCTTTTTATCAGCCTTATTCCTCTCTTGTCAGTCTATCTGATCGCAGCCTTTACCATCATCAATCCCCGGTATCAGAAAAACCATACGATGCTCACTACGTTTGTCGTGATACTGGTGCTCTACCTTATCGCTTCTGTACTTCAGAAAAATGGTACGCTTCCTCTTTTACTCGGTGCCAGTGCAGTCTTATGGCTTACAGGCAGCTGGTTATTTAAAAAACGGGTATCAAGGTATTTTTAGTGCGTGTAAAAGCAGTGATCAGCTATGACGGCAGTGCCTTCTTCGGATTTCAGCGCCAGAAGAGCACGAAACAAACCGTCACTTCAGCCATAGAACAGGCACTGAGATCCCTGAAGATCGATTCGGAGATTACCGGTTCGGGTCGTACCGACAGAGGGGTACATGCAACCGGACAGGTCATACATTTTGATCTCCCTCCCTACTGGAGTGACCTGGAGAGACTCAGACTGAACCTCAACCGCAAACTTCAGGCAATTGCAATCAAGCATATTGCAAAAGTTGACGATCATTTTCATGCAAGGTTCAGTGCAAAAAAACGTCTCTACCGCTATGTGTTCAAGACACTGCCCCCTTCGGTTTTTGAAAGAAACTATATCTCCTACTATCAACCATTTGACAGAACGGTGCTTCAGGAAGCCCTGGATTGCTTTGTCGGGGAACACGACTTCCGGTATTTCCACAAAACGGGGAGTGATACACATACGACCATCCGCCGTATCTATCTGGCAAAATACAGAGAGGAGAACAACTACCACTTCATCTACTTTGAGGCAAACGGTTTTTTACGCTCACAGGTCAGGATGATGATCGAGAGCGCCATGGAGTGTGCCAGAGGGACGATGCAGATCTCTGCGCTCAAAGAACAGTTGGCAGGGATAAAGAAGCATAACCACAGACTTGCTCCTCCCGAAGGGCTCTATCTTGCAAAAATACTTTACTAAGAACCTTTCATTATAATTACACTATGAAAACGATATTTTTACTACCGCTCATCATATTGTCGCTCGATGCTGCCGAGCTGAGCAAGGAACAAAAAAATGAGATGAAGCAGCTCTATCTTCAGAATGCCTGCAACTCATGCCATGGAAACTATGGCGAGGGGATGGGGGCATCTCCCAGATTGCAGGGGCTGAAAGAAGAGGTGATACTCAAACGTCTCAAGGATCTGCAACAGGGAAAAACCAGAACCGCCTTCGGTACGATCATGATCTCTTTTGCCAAATCACTGAGTCCCGAACAGACACGTCTTATGGCAAAGTACCTGGCAGATCTTGAGACGAAAGTTCCCGAGGAGAGATATGAAATAGAATTTACGATAGAGGGAGATGGAGGCTCGTAAGCCTCCCTTTTAGTTTCCGCTTGAAGTTTCTGTATCAGAGGATGGGAGAGCAGATTCGGTTGTCGTTTCTTCTGCTTCTGCCGGCTGTGCACTGTTTGCCTTAAGGGACTCAAGTTCTTCTTTTGCGGCTTCAAGTGCTTCTGTTTTTGCTTCCAGCTCACTCTCCAGCTCATCACGCTCCTCTTCAAGATCAAACTTCTCATCATCAAGCGTTTTGACCATTTCTACATTTGCGCCGAACTCATACACAAGCTCTCCGCCGTCTTTGCCCTGCTTCAGTACCCCCGCTACAAAGAGGACAAGTACCAGCAGGTAGAAAGCCTTTACCAATCCTCTGGAGGCCATCATAGCACCCAGTTTGAACAGAAGCACAATCCCTGAAGCCAACATGAGGTAGGTGCCCAGAAGTTTATGCCCCTTTAGCTCTGCCTGCCCCGCTTCACTCAGGAGCGGATACGCCTCTTTCCCATCCACACTTCCGGTAAAATATGCCGCGGTGACGGCGATCATCATTATGATCAATAAAAAGAGTGAAAGCAGAGAGAGTGACCTTCTGTTTGCAAACAGATTGATAAACTCTACGAGCAAAACCACAATCGGCAGTGCTATCGCAAAGTGATCTACAGGCGGGTGCATCAAAAGAGGAATTTCAAACGGAAGATCTATCTGAGGTATCGAAATAGCTGGTAAATTCATGTTTATAATCCTTTGGAATTAATTTTAGTTATTTTAACACAAGAAGGCTAAAGTATTGATAGACTAAAAAGGTTTTACTACCACAAAGATCACAATACCCATCATCAACAGGGTAGGCACCTCATTGTAGAAACGATAGAACTTTCCTGGTCTGAAGCCCGGGTTTTCGATCAGCCTCTTACGGTGAAACTCTAACGTAAAATGATAAGCAACCAGTAACACTACAAAAAGCAGTTTCGCATGCATCCATCCACCGCTTTGAAATACAGCAGGGTTGAGATAGAGCATCAAAGTGCCCGAAATGATTGTCGCCCACATTGCAGGTGTTCCGATATACTTGAAGAGTTTATACTCCTGTATCTGTACGACCTCTACAAATCCTTTGTTCTCTGCGTTTTCACTATGGTACACATAGAGCCTTGGCTGATAAAAGAGCATCGCCATCCAAGAGATAAAACTCATCACATGAAACGCCAAAATCCAATGATAATATGCCATCATTTCTCCAATACAGTAAAATCTTTAGGGCTGTATACCACTAACTGTAGATGCTTATAATACCCTAGATGGGCATAGGCTATCTTTAGTTTGGAGCCATTTGGAGGGGTGAGTTTACCCTTTTTGAAGTAGATAGGGATTTTTCTTCCGGAAACATAAAAGTACCCCTCTTTATAGATGCCTGTCAGTGATTTAAAAAGTTCATTTTGGCGTGTTGCTATCGGTTGGGAGAGATCACTCTGCGTGAGCAGATAGGGGCCAATATCCCTCTCTGCATTTTCCTTGAGGATATACGCATGGGTAATCTCTTTGAGCCCGTGATAGGTTTTGATCCCGCGTACCAGCAGGTCATAGGCTTTCCCCTTCTGAAGCCCGTCAGCACAGCCGTAGAGAAATATACCTCTTCCTTTGGCACTCTGTTTGATCAGTGCATTTCCCCGTTCTTTCCACAGGACTACAGCATCTTTCAGCACTACTTCATCGGACAGCGTTTCTATCGTATAAAGATAGGCTATCGGCTTCACCTCTCTTTGGATCGGGCTCTTTAGGCCTTTGCCTGAGCGATAGGGCTTCGCATCAAAAGAGGCATAGATCGGAAGATGGTCGGAGTAGCCCTGCCCACGATGCTTGCCCTTTTTATACTCCCAGCTGTTGATATACCCTCGTTTGGTAAAGAGGTAAGAGCGCCTGAAGACACCGAACGAGCCATCGATATAGTTGATCCCTTTGGTATCCATCATCGTTCGCGGCAGAAGGATATGGTCGGGGGTTCCCCTCCTGCCGTAAAATTTTGTGTTCCAGCGCCCATCCAGCTCCAATTCACCCCAGAGCGTATAGTGCCTGCCAGCTTCTCTGGTGAGACCTGAGAGATCATCAGTTGCATGCACAATATCATGCAGCCCTGTTTTGCCCTCCGTATCATTGATACGCGCTTCAAGAGACAAATAGGCGTCGTAGTCTGTATTGAAATCTCCAAGAAGAAGATACTCTGTCGATTTTGGCAGGGCTTCAAGTCTCCTTTGCAGTGCTTTGGCATACACGATCCGCCTGCTCTCCCACCCCTCCCGCGAACGTGACTTCCAGTGGTTGACAAAGATGTGTAAAGGATGGTTTTGCACGTCGACTACGGCTTCAAGAATATTTCTCACACCGGGAGATTTACTGACTTCTATCTCTTTTGCGGATCTGACCGGGAAACGTGAAAGCAGTCCTACCTGTACCGATACCCCTTTTTTATGGGTGATCGCAGCGTAGCGATAAGCACATCCAACCTCATCCAGTTTTTTTTGTAAGGCACGCAGTACATTCTCGTTTTCGATCTCCTGAACTCCAAGTATCTCTGCATTCAGGTCGCAGATCACCTCAGCGGTATGATTGAGCTTGATCTCTACGATTCTCTCCGTCCAGTTATGCTTTTGGGTATACTCTGCATACTCCGTACCATGATACCTGGCATCAAAAAGGTTCTCGACATTATAGGTGGCAACCTTGAAAGGTTTTGCAAAAAGTAAAAAAGGTAAAATCAGCAAAAGAACAATGCGCATTCTCTATCCCCTAAGTGCTTGGATCACCTCTTTTGCAGAGTATGTCACCTGATAAGGATATTGTAGCGTAGAAAAAATTTGCAGGATAAAAATATCCCAAAGTGTCATCTATCGGAACATTTTTCCGAGTAATTCCATCGCTCCCTGAGAGCTGTTTGATTGCCCAAGCATCTCATCGACGATGCTATCTGACCCGCCTGTAGCCCGGTCCACAACTTTTGGAAGTGCTTCGGCCAAAGCCTTTTCAGCGCTCTGCCGGGAAATACCAAGCTCACTCGCAAATCTGCTTACTCTCTCCTCCCCAAGCAATACTGCGACCTGCGCAGGAAGGATCGGAAGATTTGCTCCATTACCCATCCAGGAATTTACGATATCATTCAAACCGCTTTTGGAGAGTCCTATCATGATGGGACTAAGGTCAAGTGTACCGTCTTTATGGGAGAGCATATCTGCCAGTGCACTGGCGATCAGCTCGATATCCACTCCTGTCGTTTCACTGTCGCTGCTCGCCTCGATGAATCTCGCTCCTGTTCTAAAAAGCTCCATGAGTTCCACGTTATGCTCCCTCCTTCACTTGCACAATGCTCTCATCAGTAAGCTTGATTTTGTTTTCTTCCAGGAGTGCGGTCAAGGTACGTTTGAAGTTTTTCTTGCTCATCCCAAAGACCTTTTTGATCTCCTCCGCATCACTCTTATAGGTAAAAGGAAGCTCTCCGCCGTGTGCTGCAAGCAGCTCCATAACCTTCTGCTCTCCCTCATCCACCTTTGCCTGTTTGCCGATAGGCTGGAGGCTTAGATCAAGTTTGCCGTCTTTTCGTACCGTTTTGATATAGGCTTTTTTGCGATCACCTACCCCGATCTCCTCAAAGATCTCATTATCAAAGAGCATCCCTTCATACTGGTTGTCCGCAACCACCTTGTATCCCAACGGTGTTTTGGCGATCACCAGTACATCCAGCTCTTTGTTTTGGTGCAGTCCCTTCATGCTTCTGTTAAAGTATTGACCGATCTTCTGTGTCCCGTATAGCCTTCCTGTCTGTTCATCCAGACAGATGCGCAGGATATACTTTTTCCCGATATTGAAGTACTCTTTTTGCTGGGAGAGAGGCACAAAGAGATCCTTGGGGAGTCCCCAGTTGACAAACGCCCCGTAGGATTTGTAATCCACCACCGTAAAGTATCCGTACTCGCCCAGCTTTGCATAAGGCATTTTGGTCGTAGCTACGGGCCTGTCCTCGCTGTCTGTATAGACAAAAACATCAACGAGTGCATCCATAGGCATCTCGTCTTCCATAACATAGACATTTGGGAGAAGCACCTCTTCAAAGTCTTGCGCCTGCAGATAGAGTCCATAGTCCGTATCGCGTACTACCTTCAGCCTGTTGAGTTCGCCGATCCTGATATGTTGATTTTGTGTACTTGAAGTCATTGTGTTGTTCCGTTTCCTCGTCTCGTGTATCCCACACGATTGTTTTTTGATATTATAGCCAAAATCTCTCTTTTGCCGCTGCTCTTCGAGACTCCGAAGGAGGTGTATATGAATCAAAAATAAGATATGATATCACTATACTATAGTGTCAAAAGTGAGATAAATATGGGTACGATAAGAAGCTATAAGTTTTCAGAGTCTTTCAACTATCAGGAGGTCTCACACAATGCGATAGAGATCTTCAGGGCAAAAGTGCTCAAAGATGCGATCATTATTGAAAAAGATGGCGGGTATGCGTTTATCTTCAAATATGGGGTAGCGATACTCTGGGATATGGAAGACGAAGAGTTTGTGCTGAAAAAACTCCAATCCCTCCCGGCCTCCTGCAAAAACTCCGAAGAGTTCAACTTCCAGCACTCGGACGAGCAGCGCTTCAAGATAGAGATGGACACCATTTATATCGACAAACCCGATGAACTGATCATGCTCTCTGTCTCTTTTGCCATAGCACAGTCATTGAAACTCAATGAATTTGAAGATGCGATGAGAGAGAGTCTCAGAGAGTCTGAACATATCCCCCATGAACTTGCACAGTATGGACACGTAGCGATGAAACGCAAAGAGATCGCACAGGAAAGGGGGCGTCTTTTCCTTACAAAGTCCCGCATCAATCTGCACTTTGAGCTACTTGATACCCCTGAATTTTTCTGGGAATATCCCGAGCTTGAAAGCTACTATCTGATAACAAGAAAATATCTTGAGATCCAGCCGCGTATCGATATACTCAATCGGAAGCTTGCAATACTCCAGGAGATCCTCAGCATCCTTGCAGATGAACAGCACCACAAATATTCAAGTCTTCTGGAGTGGATCATCATTATCCTCATTGCGTTCGAGATCATTATCTTTATCTTCAATGAACTGCTCTGATCACAACATTGAAAATGCCTATTCTATGCTGAAAAAGAGATTATCAGTACTCTCTAAAAATCGTTTTTTTCAAGATGTACAAAAGCACAAAAATAGAAAACACCTCATAACCGACAAGCCAGATTACAATATGAGGTATATTTGACAAGATGTGAAAAATCCCCTCTCCTACAGAAAAAAGAAAAAAAAGCAGTCCCAGGACATAGGGCACCAAAAGCGCATAGATCACCACAAAAATCTTCTCATGCCCTTTGGGCAGAATGAAAGATAGGTCTTGCATCAACATACTTGATTGCGGGGCTAAATAGTTGTTTTTCATCATTTACCTTACTTTATCCTCTACAGGGACATCCAGTGAAACCATACAATAAAAAGTACCATCCCACAGACGATCAAGAGATGCAAAATCAGATCAGGTCGATACAGCTCTCTTTTTTCCCTGGAAATCTTTTTGAGTATGGCCGATTTTTCTTTTTTATCCTGAACTGCAGGTACCTCTATATCATTGGGGATTCCCAGCTCAGTAAGCAGCATGAGATATATCTCTTTGGCATAAAAAAGCGCTTCACCGTTGATCTGTTCTATAAATTCGGCTATCTGTTTTGTTCTCTCTTCAGGATCGTATTTATCCATCAGCGCTTTTCTGCTCAGAGTATCCTTCAGACGGTTGGAGAGAAAAAATATTTTCGAATTTCTGTCGAGTTGCTTAGCAAGTGAGGGATCCGATATGATCTCATGGGACAACTGCCCAATATGGAACTCCAGCGTCTGATCAAACAATGCTCTATCTTTGCAGGAAGAGAGCTCTTGTTTCAATAAAATAATTTTCTTCTTGATATGTTCCACTTAAAATCTCTTACAATATAATTGATTAAATTATAACAGAATATCGTTTCTTATGTGAAACAGTTTACAAAAACTTACTCTATCTCTTTTATATGTGCTTCAAACATCTCCGGCTTGATAAAACCTGTCAAACTTTTTTCTGGCAGATAGTTGTTGTTCTTGTCAAAAAAGATAATGTTCGGCGTACCGAACAATCCGTACTCCCTGAGCAGCGCCTTGTCATCCTCGGTATTGGCAGTCAGGTCAACCTTGATGAAAGTGAAGCGCTCTAGCTGCTTCTGTACTGCCGGGTCAGGGAAAGTGATCTCTTCGAGCTCTTTGCATGCCGTACAGGAGTCCTTGCCGAAATCCACCACGACAGGCTTGTCAGAAGCGGCGACTTCAGCCTGAAGCCTTGCAACGCTATAGCCGCGATGTGAGCCCTTATCTTCTGTCACTGCTACAGCAGAAGTGGCAGCAACCGTTGCAGAGGTAAACTTCTCAAAGGGTCTGAGCATCGAGTTTGCTCCGCTGAGCGCCCCGACAAAAAGAGACGCACCATAAAGCAGGAATACCATTGCAAGCACCCTGAAGAGCTTCATGGCCCCCTCCCCTTCTTTGCTCTCAAATACACCCATATAGATCGCTGTTCCAAGGAAGAGCAGTGCCCAGAGTATCATTGTCATCACCTCGGGCAGGATGCGTGAAAGCATAAAGATCGCCAGTGCAAGCATCATCACCCCGAAGCTCTGTGAAACCCTGGTCATCCATCCGCCGGGACGAGGCATAAATCTGCCCGCACCCAATCCTACAAGCAGCAGCGGCATCCCCATCCCCATGCTCATCACAAAAAGTGCCGCGCCGCCAAGCAGTGCATCCCCGGTATGTGAGATGAAGAGTACGGCACCGGAGATCGGTGCCGCCGTACACGGCCCGACGATCAATGCAGAGAGTGCGCCCATGACCGCTGTCCCCCAAATGCCCTTGCCCTGTGCATTGTCACTTGCCTTGCTCAATCTGGACTGTATCGAAGAGGGAAGCCCGATCTCATAGTATCCAAAGAGGGAAAGCGCCAGAGCGACAAATACACCCGCAAAGATCGACAGTACCCAGGGATTCTGCATCGCAGCCTGGAGATCTGCACCCACCAATCCTGCCACAAGTCCTACGATCGTATAGGTCATCGCCATCGCAAGGACATAGATAAACGAAACAAAGAATGCTCCTGCCATACTCGGCTTCTCTTTGCCTCCCTGCTGTGATACGATGATCGAAGAGAGGATAGGGATCATCGGGAAAATACACGGGGTAAGCGAGAGAAGAAGCCCGAAGATAAAAAACAAAAAGAGTACAAAAAAAGAACTCTCATTGATCAGCACGTCCACAATCTTGGCTGCATTTCCCTCTTTGGAGAGTTTTGCGATCTTCTCCCACACCCCCGCTTCTTTACCTTTAAACGGATAGCTTTTTACCATCGGCGAATAGCAGAGTCCTGCATCCGAACACCCCTGAAACTCCACACTGAAGGTATAGTCCCCCGAGATCCGGGAAGTGATCTTTTCTACAGGGAGGGCGACCGTAACCACCCCGTGATAGACTACCTCCCCTTCGAGTTCTTCCCCTTTGGGCATCTCGGGGCTGAGCAGAACCTCCTTCTCCCCCTTGGCCCTGAACTTCAGTGTATCCGCATACACATGAATGCCGTCCGCCATACGCAGTGTTGCCACGATCTCTTCACCCTGCTGTACCGCTTCAACCGTGAATGCCTCTTCGGGAGACAGAAACTTCTGTTTTTTCGCTGCCGACTCAAAGCCGCCGAACATTAACGAACTAAAGAACACACTCCACAGGAGTAACTTTTTGACCATATTCACCATTTTTTCTCTCTGAAAGACAATTTTTTTACTATTCTATAGTACACTATGTGTATAAGGTGTGTAACCCTGCACATTGCAGTGATTTTATCCAAAATAATTTAACATAGCTCAAAAAGAAGGTTGAATAATGGCAAATCATCTCCAAAATGAATACTCCCCCTACCTGCAACAGCATGCCCAGAATCCTGTTGACTGGTACCCCTGGGGTGAGGAGGCTTTTCAAAAAGCACAAAAAGAGAACAAACCGATTTTTCTTTCCATCGGATACAGTGCCTGTCACTGGTGTCACGTCATGGAGAGGGAATCGTTTGAAAATGAAGCCACCGCCAGGATACTCAACAAGCACTTTGTCTCTATCAAAGTTGACCGCGAAGAGCGCCCTGACATCGATAAACATTTCCAGGAGGTCTATCAGCTGATGAACGGCCGTCCGGGGGGATGGCCTGCCTCCATTTTCCTTAGCCAGGATCTCAAACCTATCTACGCGGCAACCTACATACCCGATGAACCCAAATACGGAATGATGAGCTTCGGTTCGCTGCTGGAGGTGATCGCGGAAAAATACCAGACAGAAAAAGGACTCCTGATAGAAAAAGCAGACGAGATACTGGGATTTATCAACTCCAGGAAAGAGAAGATCCAGGCTACACGCCTGGATGAGAGTATCATTACCCGCTTTGTCGACCAGGCAAAACAGCTTTTTGACCACAGGAACGGAGGATTCAACAAAGCACCGAAATTTCCTCAGACCTCACTGCTCAAACTTCTGCTGGACCTCTACCGTATCACAGGAGACAATGAAGCCCTGCAGATGGCGACACACTCATTGGTATCGATGTCCAAAGGGGGACTCCGGGATCTGGTAGATGGAGGGTTCTGTCGCTACAGCACGGATGACAAATGGCTGGTACCGCATTTCGAAAAAATGACCTATGACAATGCGCTGATCAGTGAGCTCTATCTCAAAGCTTTCCACACGACAGGTGAAGATTTTTACAAAAGGGTAGCCTTTGAAACCCTCGACTTTATGCTGGAAAAGATGTGTGAAAAAGGGCTCTTTTATTCGGCAAGCGATGCGGATACTGAGGGTGAAGAGGGGAAATACTTTGTCTACTCTTATGAAAAAGCCATAAAATCCTTTGCCAAAGCGGATATCCCCAAAGAGGTACACCACGCACTTGCACAAGCGCTGCATATCACACAGCAGGGCAATTTCGAAGGGAAAAATATTATACGGGTAGATGACCCAGTCCACACCGATATCCCCTACTATGATGAAGCGATCGCAGCACTTAAAAAACGCAGGGAGGAGAAGCATCTCTATCCATTTATCGATAAAAAAGTCCTGGTTTCATGGAATGCGATGATGATCAAATCACTCTTCCAGGCAGGACGTATCGAAACACGTTACCTGGAAGATGCCAAAACCTCCCTTGAGGCGCTGCTGGAGAGTATGTATATCCACTCTCAGCTCTTTCACTCCACCCTGATCGGGAAAAAGCCAAAGATCCATGCTTTCCTGGAGGATTATGCCTACCTTGCAGATGCGCTGATCGAGGCCTATCGAAGCACACTCGATGAAACCTATCTTGTCACCGCCACCAGGCTTGCAAACAATGCCATAGAGAGATACTACAACAACGGCTTGTGGAAATTCTCAAGAGGAGAATTCGAAACAAATGCGGATATCTATGACAGCTCTTATCCCTCTGCTATGGCGGTGATGCTGAGTGTACTGCACTCCCTCTCCTCTCTGGTGGACACTGTCTACAAAAAGTTCGTCTTCAAAACACTGGAGATCCACTCCTATGACCTCATGAGACAGCCGATCTCTTCACCGCTGATGAGTGCAATGGTCGTACGCTATCTCAAAGATGATATCATCATCAAAGCCACAGAAGAGAGGCTTTTGAAAAACGCTCCAGGCATCGATGCTGTCACCTATCCGTTCAGCTATCTTAAACACGATACGAACGATGGCTTTATGATCTGTAACTCCAGCAGCTGCTTCGGACATGAAAAAGCGTTTGATCACGTTTTGGAGTATTTAAATCAGAGAAAACGCTAAGAAACTACACACAGATACCACAGTAGATCACTATACTGCTCCTATATTCAAAAGGAGTAGCGTATGAAATGCAATATGGGCAAAATCGACAGGGCCATTCGAATCGTTCTTGGAATTGTTTTACTTGGATGGGGGTTGATGAACAGCTGTATCATCGCCGATATAGTCGGTGTGATCCTTCTTTTCACAGCAGCCATCGGATGGTGTCCGCTCTATGTACCTTTAGGTCTCAATAGCGGTTGTGAAACCAAAAAAGAGGAGGATAAAAAAGCCTCCGAAGAGCAATAAACCCTCTCTTGTGAGATCCAAAAGGCAAGGCATCGCTTAGTGGGAGAGAGGGATCCCACTCTCGGGGGCCTACTGCTTTCTCTCTTTGGGGAAGGTAAGGATAAAGGTACTGCCTTCTCCCTCTTTGGAGAGAAGGTCTATCTTGATACCGTACCTTTTGCAGATATCAAGCACGATACTTAGACCGATACCAAACCCTCCCCGTTCCTTGTTGGCCCGCTCATAACGCTTGAAGATATCTGCCTGTACTTTATGGGGCATACCGATCCCCGTATCCCTGATCTTGAGCACCCTGTCTCTCAGGGAGATCATAATGCTGTCACCCACATCAGAGTATTTGATCGCATTGGAGAGCAGATTGTCGATCAGCCTCTCGGCCGATCGGCTGGAGATCTTCATTCTGTAAGGCTCCGTATCCAATTTCACATCCAGCCGTTTCGCCTCGATGAGCTCTTTCATCAGCTCGATACGCTCCTTTACGATCTTTTCCAGACAGATCAGTTCATCCGGATCCTCTTTCCCTTCCAATCTGTAGGTCAAGGAGCTGTACATCATGCTCAGACGCTGTGCACTGGCTTTAAGCCTTGCCAGTTTTTTCTTCTCCACATTCTCAAGAGACTGTATCGTCATAAGGATCGCAGAGATAGGCGTATTGAGCTCATGCGTCGTATCCGTGATGAAACGGTCAAGCGATTCGATCTGTTCGCGTACAGGCTGCAAAAAAAGCCGCCCCAGAAAGTACCCTACCACCCCCATCAGGATAAAGGAGAGTACCAGATAGGAGATGATCCGGATACGGAGTTCCTGCAGTGTTTTGTCCAGCTCATTCTCTTTCAGTACAATGTAGCGTACACCGAGATGTTCACTGTAATCCTCTATGACGGTATAGCAGCGGCGATCCTTGATAAAAAACGAGTCATCAAATTGTTTAAAGTGCTCAATCTGCGTATAGATGGGTTCCCTAAAAGTGTCATAATACCCCACTTCAAAACGGCACAGATCAAGCTTTTTGAGATACTCTACCAGATCCGCCTTATCTATCTTTTCGGACGTTCTCATCGCTTTCATCACGATCTCCGAAGAGAGCATATGCCCCTGGTACATCATCTCGAACTTCATCGCGCTGATCATCGAAGAGCGATTATTTTCAAAAAAGAGATACCCGATAATCGCCAGCAAAGCAAATACCGATCCCAGATATAGCGTCAAAAAACGGATGAGTGAGCTGCGCTCATAGGATGTTAAAACGATAACCCTCTCCTTTAATGTTGTCAAAATACTCTTTTTCACTTAAGAGTTTACGCAGATTTTTAATGTAGGTACGGATCGTGGCATGTGTGGGAAGATGTTCCTCATCCCAGACATTCTCTATGATCTCGTCACAGGAGATGATCTTTCCGCTGTTTCTGATAAAATACTCCAAAACCTGCGCCTCTTTCTGCCTCATCTCTATGATCTCATCACCGATAATGATCTGATGCGCCTTGGGGATGAACTTCATGCCGTCAAACTCTATCTCCTCCTGCAGCCGATAGAGTTTCATGATATGCTCGATTCTCGCATTCAGCTCCTCCAGCTCAAAAGGCTTCCGCAGATAATCATCGGCACCCAGAGAAAAACCCTTTTTCAGGGCATTGATATCTGACAAAGAGGTGATGTATACTGCCGGAGTGGTATTTCCTATATCCCGCAGGTAGGTGAGTATCTCAAATCCGTCAATATTCGGTACATTGACATCAAGCAGTAACAGGTCATACGAGCCTCGGCCTATGGCATCAAGTGCTTTCTCCCCGTCGAAAAAACTCTCTACCCTATATCCTTTTTCAACCAAAAACTCCTCTATGATCTCCTGGAGTATGACATCATCTTCAAGTAACAGTATCTTCATAGCTCTTCTTTGCTTTGGAATCATTTATTGTACCATAGTTGCAGCCTTGCACCTCTGCAATACTCTGGATATGTTTTTTGGTTATAATGACGCTATGAAAAGAATAACATTGATACTCCCTATAGCCTTTTTGTTTTTAGCCGGATGTACCCAAGTGGTCACTGCACCCATATACGTCGCGGGAGCGGCTGTAACAACAACGATAGATGTAGCCGGTGCTACCGTCGATGCCGTTTCAGATGACGATGAAGATGAGGAAAATTAGCCTCTTCTCCTATCTCATCCAATAAGAATGATATTATACAAATGAACTTGCACTTCTCTCCGGATGTATGTACGTAAACACACACCCTTTCTTATTTCATCAGTAGCCCCCCGCCAGTATCAGCTGCCAACTCATCATGAGGATGGTATCCGATGTCACTCTCTTTATGTACTTTTTTTGCTTCCTGCAAAGCAGCAATAAGCTCATCAATTTTACTCACAGGGATGTGCACAGTCCACTCGGGGTCTTTATCCTCAAGTGAGACTCCGATGCTTGTGACAGTGGTACTGAATTTACCATAAGGTTCAGTAATATTCACAACTGTGATCCTCCCCTCCTTGCTCTGTGGAAGTTTGATTGTTTGTATATGAGTTGTTGTTTTTGACATAATATATCCCTTTTATATTATTTTATTTCATAAAATAAGACTATATTTATTTTATATAAAAAATTATATAAATGTCAACTATACAAAAGCGTTTGGTTTTTATTTTCTCTTATTCCAGTTTTTTTGGGAAAGTAAATTCGTAATAGGGTTTCAAATAAGCAGAGTGGGAGAATCCCACAAGCTACACATTCCCACGTAAAACGTGAGAATGAAAAGAGTAATGGCTTCTATGCCCCTTTGGCATTTCTGAACTCAGAGATCTCGCTCTCCACCATCCCATCGATCATACGGACATAGAGATCCGTGATCAGGTTGGGTGAAAGATCGAGCTCAATGGCCTGCGCCCGTACCCTGGAGATCACATCATTGATCCTCTCGTCGGCTTTTATCTCATCGATCGAAGTTTTAAAATGGGCAATCTGCCTGATATAATTATTTCTCTGAGCGATCAGTTTTACGATCTCCTCATCCAGCTGATCAATCGCCTCTCTCGCCTCTTCAAGCGTTGTACATTTTTTTGTTTCCATAAAACTATCCTGCGTGAAATTATAGTAATCTATTATAGCAAAATAGTTAGTATAAAAATAGCATTTCGATAGTGCCCTTAAAAGTTCGCAATTTCAAAACACCTTTTATGTATCAGGCTGCATCCTGCAGCAACTCTTCACGCTTAATCATTACCAGTTCGAGC
>JACXUO010000090.1 GCA_014763885.1 Campylobacterales bacterium | reverse complement strand
CATAGGGGTAAAGATTTGTATGCTATAATGCTAAAAAGTTTAAGAGAAAACCCTCTTTAAATTTGAATAAAAAATCGGGTAAAGTTTACCAGACCCAAAAGTATTTCAAATCTATTTCAATGTGATCTCGGTACTACGCTCTTCATTGTTCCTTAAGTATCGAAGCTCGACATGATCTCCACTGTTGTATTTTTCCAATGTCTCAAGCAGTGTTTTTGTGTTATTGACTTTATCGAGGTTAATGCTAGTGATGATATCTCCTGCGATAATTCCCTTTGTGGGGGATTTCCGTGTGCCTTGAAGCCCGGCTTTTGCTGCAGGAGAGTTTTGCTCTACTCCAAAGATCACTACACCTTCCACTCCCATTTTGTCAGTAATTGCCTTGTTGAGTGTATCATCGATGGTGATACCGATTCTTGGCCTTCTGTAGTGGCCTTTGGCGATCAGCTGGGGTACGACTCGGTTGACTGTATCGACAGGAACGGCAAAACCGATACCTGCATAGACTCCTGAGGGGCTGTAGATGGCGGTATTGATCCCCACAAGCCGTCCGGCACTGTCGAGCAGCGGACCTCCGGAGTTGCCGGGGTTGATCGCTGCATCGGTCTGTATCAGCCCTTTGATCTGTGATCCGTTATCATTGTAGAGGCTGCGGTTCAGTGCAGAGACCACGCCGGTTGTCAGTGTCTGGTCGAGCCCGAAAGGGTTTCCGATCGCGTACATCATCTGCCCGACCTTGAGATCGCTGCTGGTTCCGATGGGGAGAGGTGCAGGCATATTGGAGACCATTGGTATGCGCAATACCGCGATATCGTGGTCGGGGCTGGCGCCGACCAGAACGGCACTGAGCATACGCCGGTCGCTGAGATGGATACGGATCTCGGATGCGCCTTCGAGTACATGATAGTTGGTGATAATGTGCCCGTAACGATCCCAGACAAATCCTGAACCGGTTCCCCTGGGGATACGGGTAATATCCCGTGTCCATAGATTGAACGTATCTGTCAAGGTGGTAATATAGACAACCGAGGGACTTGCCTGCCGGAATATCTCGATATTGGTCCTCTCTGTATCGGAGAGCGCTCCCCTGGGCGTGACAGCACGGGGCTCCGCATCCATAGAGAGCCAAAGTGTTTCAAAACGCGGAAGCAAAAAGAGCAGGGCGATCAACCCGATGAGTATGAACAACAGTGTACGTATCGTGCGTAAAAGTCTGTATTGTATCGGTGCATTATCCATGATTTTCACCTTTGTTGTCGTTAGCTGGCAGGGATATCATAATATGAAAAGATTAACAGCTGAAGTTCCGGGTAAAAATATCTTCAGTAGTATAGGCTTTCAGGGATAAAAAAGAAGAAGAGGTAAAGTCACTTGAGATAAAAATAGTGTATACTTCGGAATGCAGATGAGTAATAGTTACAAGATGACAATAATTGTCCCTATTTATAATGAGAGAGAGAACCTTGAACGTGTCGAAAAGACCTTCCTTGAGTACCTTGCCCAAAGCCCGACAAAAAGCCGGGTGCTTTTTGTGGATGACGGTTCGACGGACGGCAGTTTTGAGAAGATTCGCAGGATCTGCGAACATCCTGATTTCCATTTTCTCAAATTCAGACACAACAGGGGATTGAGTACGGCGATCAAAGCAGGTATCGACCATGCAGATACGGAGCTGATCGGTTATATCGATGCGGACCTGCAGACCACTCCTTTTGATTTTGACAGACTTCTCAGTGAGATCGACGGCTGCGATGCAGTCATCGGATACAGGGCAAAACGCAAAGATACGATCAGCAAGAAGATACAGTCACGCATCGCCAACACGATTCGTCGGATGCTGATTGATGACGGTGTGATCGATACGGGATGTCCGTTGAAGGTCCTTCGCACCGAGAAGGTTAAAAAGATTCCTTTTTTTGACGGGATGCACCGCTTTATCCCTGCACTGCTGAAGCTTGAAGGCGGGGAGATCAGACAGATGGAAGTAGAGCACTTCGAACGCATTGCCGGACAGTCAAAGTTCAATATCTTCAACCGATCTGTCAAACCGCTTCAGGATGCCTTTGCCTACCGATGGATGCGCAGCAGATATATCCGTTATGAGATAGAACAAGCGGATATCTAGGATGCATCAATGGTTTTCTGATCATGCGATCATTTATTTGGTCGGGCTTGTCGCACAGCTGCTTTTTTCTGCCCGGCTCCTGGTACAGTGGATACTTTCCGAAAAAGTAAAAAAAGTACTGACCCCGGAACTCTTCTGGCAGTTAAGCCTGCTTGCCTCTTTTCTCTTTTTTGTCTACGGCTGGCTGCGTGATGACTTTGCGATCATGTTTGGGCAGACGATCACCTATTTTATCTATATCCGCAATATGCAGATCCAGAGGACCTGGCAGAGACTTCCTGTTTTACTGCGTATGTTTTTGTGGATATTCCCGGCTTTGATCCTCTTTTACTCCTACTCCAACGGTCAATCCGATATCCAGCGTCTCTTTTTCAACCAGTCCATACCATTGTGGCTGCTGGTATGGGGAAGTGTCGCGCAGGTCGTTTTTACCTTCCGTTTCATCTATCAGTGGATCTACTCCGAAAAGGTCAAGCGCTCTCATCTGCCTATAGGATTCTGGCTGCTGAGCCTCGCCGGATCATTGATGATCCTGACCTATGCGATCATCAGAAAGGATCCGATACTTTTCCTCGGCCAGCTCTTTGGCTCTGTCATTTATATAAGAAATATCATGATCATTAGAAAGGAGTCCAAATGAATGGCGATCAAACAATGAGGCAGAATACACTGCTTGCTTTTCTTATTCTTTTTTCAGTCACATTGATCGGCATCTACTTCCGTCCGTTGATGATCATCGATGAGACACGGTATGTGGGCGTGGCCTGGGAGATGTGGGATAAGGGGTCATTTTTGGTCCCCCTGATCAACGGCGAACCCTATCATCATAAACCGCCCCTGCTTTTCTGGCTTTTCCATCTGGACTGGTTTTTGTTTGGTGTCAATGAAACCAGTATCCGTTTTATCCCAATGCTCTTTGGCCTGGGAATTGTGGCAATCGTCTATAAACTCTATCTGGCATTGTGGAGCGATGACCGGGAGGGTGCGGCACACTCTATCCTGGTGGCAGCAGGTACGGTCATTTTTCTCTTCTACAACTCGCTGATCATGTTTGACGTGATATTGACATTCTTTATGTTGCTGGGGGTCTACCATATCATAAAGGCGATAGAGACGCCTTCGCGTTATCACTTTATCATGATTGCCGTTGCATTCGGGCTTGGAGTTCTTACCAAAGGCCCAGTTGTGTTGGTGCATCTCCTGACATTGATGCTGTTTGCGTTTTATTTTTCCCGCAAAAAACTCTCAAGGGCGTTTTATATCAGGATGGCATTGGCTTTTGGGGGAGGGGTCTTGATCGCACTTGCCTGGGCGGTGCCCGCCGGCATTGCCGGAGGAGAGGAGTACAGGCATGCGATCTTTTTTGGGCAAACTGCCAACAGAATGGTAGATTCATTCGCCCATCAGCGTCCGTTGTGGTGGTATCTGATGCTTTTGCCGCTTTTACTTTTCCCCTGGTTGTTCTATAGACCGTTCTACCGTTCGCTTAAAGAGATGGTGATAGATACCCCGCTCAAAATCGTGGTGGGATGGCTGCTTGCCGTACTCCTCTTCTTTTCACTGATCAGCGGCAAACAGGTCCATTATGTGATTCCTGAAATTGTAGCCTTCTCCCTGGTATTTACGCGAGTACTGACAGGCGCACGCTCTCAGCAATCCATACAGGCAAAGCTGATCGGCTATAGTTTCCTGCTTTATGGTGCCGCTCTTGCGGTTGCCCCTTTTATCGTGCCAATGACAAAAGCCAATCTTACCTTTGAACCGGATACCACTGCGTTTCTTGCCGCGGGGGCTGTGATCTTCATCGCCGGTATCTATATGATACGCCAAAAGTTTATTTCGCA
>JACXUO010000089.1 GCA_014763885.1 Campylobacterales bacterium | reverse complement strand
GCAATCTCACTGGTTTAAACCGTAATACGATCAATCGATATCTAAAACTTATTCGAGAACGTATTGTTAAAATCTGTACAACTGATTCTCCATTTACCGAGGTATAGGGGTCAAGGTATAGAGGTATAGGGGTCAGGTATAGGGGTCAGGTGATAATGATAACTTAATTTTCTACGTGTTATACTGACGTCAAGGAGTAAGTATGCCAAAGGTATAGGGGTCAGGTGATAATGATAACTTAATTTTCTACGTGTTATACTGACGTCAAGGAGTAAGTATGCCAAGAAAACCACGTATAGAGATAGCAGGCTACTATCATATCCTCAACAGAGGTGTAGAACAAAGAGTTGTTTTTAAAGAATCCAAAGACTATGAGTACTTCGAAGAACTTATGTGCTTTTATGCAAAAAGCTATGGTATCACTATTCATAACTATTGTCTGATGAGTAACCACTATCACCTACTAGTAGAGATCACCCAAGAGAACCTTTCTAAATTTATGCGACAGCTCAACATGAACTACTCCATCTACTTCAATAAAAAGTATAAACGCTCAGGACACCTATGGCAAGGAAGATTTAAATCCTGGTATGTGACAGATGAAGCGTACCTCTATACCCTTATGTGCTATATAGAACAAAACCCATTGAAAGCCAATATGGTTAGTGAATTAAAAGAATATCCCTATAGCTCTTATCACTATTTCCTAAACTACAAAGAGATACCTGAATGTTTAGAAAATGCTTGGATAGTAGAAAACTATAAAGAGGATAAAGAAGCCATAAAAGCCTTTGTGACCAATCCGGTAGATACAGGACAACTGCAAGAACTCAAAAGAGCATCCTCACTTGTGGAAGCCCCCAATGTTGATAATAAACCAAAAGAAGAGAAGCTTCAAGCGCTTTTTGAAGGTATTGTAGATATCAAAGAACGGAATAGACAGATACTCATAGCTATAGAGAAAGGCTATTCACAGCATATGATCGCTAAAGTACTAGGTATATCACAGCCTGCAGTGTATGGGGTGGTAAAGAGGAGTAAGAAGTGAGTTATCATTATCACCTGACCCCTATACTCTATACTCCCAGGGTCTACGACAGCGACATCGGACGCTTCCTCAGTGCCGATACCATCATCCAGGCACCGCATGACAGCCAGTCTTACAACAGATACTCGTATGTAAGAAACAACCCGTTGATGTACACCGACCCCAGCGGACACTCATGGTTTAGTAAACTGTGAAAGAAGATCAAGAAGCATATCAGGACCATTGCCGCGATTGCGATAGCGGCGGTCATTGCTGTTTATGCTCCGGGGTTGCTGGTCCAGGCATTTAGTTCAGGCTCGTGGGGAGGTGTTACATTCAGTGCATTTGGAACTACTACCGCAATGGGGACACAACTTTCACTGGCAGGAGTGATGGCCGTAGGGGCAATGGCCGGCTTCGCCTCAGGAGCCATCATGACGGGGTCTTTGGAGGGTGCCCTGCAAGGTGCCCTGTGGGGAGCGGTAAGTGCGGGTGTGGCGTTTGGTGTTGGACACTCAAGTATGTTTAAATCTATGTATGATGCTGCAGGTAATACGAAAGAGGTTGTAAGAGCATTGGCACACGGGCTGAGCCGTGGTATAATAAGCATGGCTCAAGGCGGAACCTTCAAATCGGGTTTTGCTTCAGGCTTTAGTGCGAGTTTCTTCAGTCCCGGTACCACGATGGGTGGTGACGGCGCAGGAGGCTTTGGACTGAGAACAAGTATCGCTGCTATTACAGGAGGAACAGCCTCTGCTCTTGGCGGCGGTAAGTTTGCCAATGGTGCTATCAGCGGGGCGTTTGTGCATATGTTTAATGCGGAGGGTTTAACATTAAAACAATCACTTAGTAAACTATGGACGAAGTTAACAGATGGCACAATAACAGGTGATATAGCAAAGGGATTTGAAGGTGGTTTAGAAGGGTATAGGCAAGTACGAGATAATTCACCTTGGTACGCTAGGGGAATGTTACAAGTTGGTATGACCGCGGTAGAATTAGGAGCAACACGTTGGATTAAAGATCCAGTTCTGTATATATGGACAAATAGTGTTAGCGGTGCTTATTTTGATACTTATGCATATACAAATCCTGTTTCAGCATTAGTTAGTGAATCAGTTGATGTTAGTGAATATGATAACAGGTGGTTTAAATGAAAATAGATAATTTATTATTGACGGGATTAACGATGCTTGTTGGTGGGATTATTTGGTATTTTAGAATTATTTCTCATCCAAAAGGCTCAAATCTTATTGCGTAGAACCTGGATGCACTTATTTAGGAATAATATTTATTACAATAGGTATATCTATAATTGGATATAAAATTTATAAATGGCAAACAGAAAAAAAGGGATAAAAGCATGAAGGATATATTGATCGGTTTAAGTGTAATAGGATTTGTGATTGTCGGAACCTTATTATCATTGATAGCACTATATGCCTCTCCTGATGAACAGGTACACTTTACTGAAGCCAGCTATATTTGGATAGGGAATGCGATAGCTATTTTCGGGTTATTGATGTATTTTAGAAGGAATTGATTTTTTCCTCGTCTCACCTCTGCGGAGAGTGTGAAAGAACTTGTATTGGTTTGGTAGTGGTGTGTGGTATTATATTAAATACAAAGAAAAAATAAAAAAATAGATTAAAAGTTTGATCGTAGGAGTGGAATTAGAAGTAACACACACAGAAACCTCATAAAATATACAACTCTATAAGGTTTCCTGTCTAGCTAATCGGAAAACCGATCAGCTACAGTGTCCGCCGCCGCAACATCCGCCTGAAGCGTGTGTTTGTGGTTTCATCTCTACTGTGATCTTGAAGTTGTCACCGTCTTCAACTGCTGTAAAGAGGTGTTTTTGGCAGAACTTCTGGTTCATGTGGTTCTCCATCAATCTTGCCTGCATCAATGCATCGTCTCTTGATTCGAAACTCATGTTATTTTCAAATGCGCTTTTTTTGAAACATCCGCACTCTTTTTCGACGTTAATTGTAAACATTTTTTATCCTTTTGATATAATATTTTTCTGAACGAAGCTTACGATACTTTACCTTAAGTATAAATAAGATAAAAATACTCTTATTAAAATATCAGGTATTTCATAGAGAGAAATCAAACTATTTCAGAGTGTGACTTGTCACGCAAGCGCAGAGGATCGTAAAAGTGTGGGCATAGGTGTTCCATCAATGTGCGCTTCTCTACAAATTAGCAGAAAAAAGGCAGTGCCATGACTAAAAAACATGAGGGCGATAAGCAGGCGATCGAAAGTGTATGTACCTATTGTGGGGTGGGGTGCGATATCACCGCAGAGGTAGAGAACAACAAGATCGTCAGGATCTATGCACAGAAAGACGGTGTGGTTTCACAGGGGAAACTCTGTATCAAGGGGAAGTACGGGTATGACTTTGTCGACTCAAAAAACCGTATCAGGGAACCTCGTATCAAGAAGAGCTTTTTGGACAAAAACCCGGCACTGGCACAGAAGTATGCAGGTAAACTCACTGAGTTCAATGCAGAGTATATGACCTGTGATCTGGATACGGCGACCAGTATCGCAGCAGAGAAACTCCGGGAGGTCAAAGAGACCTTCGGGGGCAACAGTTTCTGTGCGATCGGCGGGGCGAGAACCTCCTGCGAATCTGCCTACAGTTTCCAGAAGTTCTGCCGCGAAACGATGGAGTCCCCGCATGTGGACCATAACAACCTTGCCGTGATCGATGTACGTGAGACCAAACTGGCAAAACTGGCAAAGCACAACTGTATCATCCCTTTCGAGGCGAACCTGCTGGTGCTCAATATGATGGCTTATGTGATCATCAATGAGGAGCTCTATGATGAGAGTTTTATCGCGAACCGCACCAAAGGATTTGAGGAATTCAAAGAGAAGATCCTGAACGACCCCTACGCCAATCCGAAATTCATGGAGAAGATCGAAGGGTATGAGTATCTGGCAAAGATGATCCCGAATATCGCCAGAGAGTATGCGGTGAAGAAGTCGATGATCTTCTGGGGGCTTGGGATCACAGAGCATCTGGACGGCTCCTATGCGGTGATGGCGATCACCCACCTTGCACTGATGACGGGCAATGTAGGGAAAACAGGTGCCGGCCTTATGCCGCTTCGCGGACAGAACAATGTGCAGGGCGCCTGTGATATGGGATGTCTTCCGTATTATGCCCCCGATTATCAGACACCCAAAGAGATCGGGCTGATGACCCCGCAGCTTGTGGATGCGATGCTGGATGGCAAGATCAAGGCGCTGCTGAATATGGGTGAGGATATCACCCATATCCACCCCAATCTCAACAAGATCGACAGAGCGATCGAAGCGCTTGAGTTTCTGATGGTGCAGGAGCTCTTTATGACAGATATCGCACAGCGTGCGGATATCGTGATCGGGGTGAGAAGTGCCTATGAGAAGACCGGTGTCTATGTCAATGCGATGCGAAGACTCCACCTTTCTCAGCCGCTGGTGAAGTCCGACCTTCCCGATGACTGGGAAGTACTGACGCAGATGGCAACAAAATTGGGGGACGGCGAGAACTTCCATTTCAAAACGAGCGAAGATGTCTGGAATGAGGTAAGAGAGGTCGCGCCAAGGCGTTTCTCCGGGGCTGACTACTATCGGTTGGAGCGCCACAGAAAACGCGGGATGCAGTGGCCGATCTACCACGAGGATACACCGGTACTGCACCTGCTTGACTTCCGTACCGATGACGGACTCGGGAAGTACGTCTATAAACAGTATGAGCCAAGAGGTATGGTACAGTCTATCCTGGAGAAGCGCTTCTATGATGACTCGCTAAGCGGTTTCTACCTGACGACGGGACGTACTTTGGCGCACTACAACAATGCTGCCCAGACTAAGCAGACCGAAAGCCTTTATGACAAACACAGCGAGGATGTGGTGCTGGCATCCATTGAGGATGAAGGGAAGTTCGGCGACAAGGTGATCCTCAAAAGCGAATATGGCGAGAGCGAAGCACTGACGGTGAAGTATACGGACAAGGTGAGACCCAGAACACTCTTCTGTACCTTCCACCATGCAAAAAGCCGTATCAACGCGCTCTTCGGCGACGAGTGTGATGAGCTGATCCTCACCGCACGCTTCAAGTCGGTCAAAGTGGATATCCTCCCTGTGGGTGATGAGATCGCCTGCGGTTAGGCAGAAAATGTGCAGTGGATCTCTGCCGTTTCCTCTCTTTTGGTGAGGGTGATCTACAGCAAACTGACAGGAATTCTGCTATACTTTGCCCAACAAATCCAACCCAAAGAATCCCTATGAACCTTCTCTCCAAAACAGCTCCCCTGGAAGCTTCGATCAAAAAAATGAAAGCCGTCCTCAAAGATGCAGGATGCGAACCCTGTTTCTCGGAGGAGAAACACCCGCTTGAACACTGTTTTTCTGTCAACCTGGCCTCCGTTGAAGCACCTCGGCATATCTACTCCAACGGGAAAGGGATCAATTCGCCTGCATCAATGGCAAGCGCGCTTGGCGAGTATATCGAGCGCCTTCAGACCAATACTTTTTTCAATGACTTCTACCTTCCGGAGCGCAAAAGCTACCCAGATGAGGTTGCCTTCGAGTTTGGCGGGGGGTATCTCAATGAGACACTGCATGGCATCTATGATCCCTATGGCGAAGTGCAGAGAGAAGATCTGATAGACTACAACAGCGACCACGATGAAAAGATCGTCGCTCTCCCTTTTGTAGAGCATTCTACCGGTGAAAAAGTCTATTTCCCGCTCAATATCCTCAACAACCTCTATGTCAGCAACGGACTGGCAACAGGCAACACACCGCAGGAAGCGCAGGTACAGGCACTGAGCGAGATCTTTGAACGCCATACGAAGCTGGAGATCATCAAAAAAGGGTATGCGCTTCCCTCCTTCCCCGATGAAGTACTGCAGAAGGTTGAAAGGGTCTATGCCGATGTGATGAGGCTGCGGGAACTCGGCTACAGGGTAGAGGTGCTTGATGCATCACTGGGCGGGCAGTTCCCGGTGACCACCATTTCGCTGATCAATCCCAAAAGCGCCTCTCTGTTCGTCTCGTTCGGCGCGCATCCGATACTGGAGGTTTCGCTTGAGCGGACGATGACCGAACTGATGCAGGGGAGAGGGCTGGAGGACCTGGATGCCTTTGAGAAGCCGACGTTTGACATGAGCCTGGTATCCAGCAGTTTCAACCTCGAATCACACTACATTGACTCCAACGGGAAGATCGGATTTGGTTTTTTGAGTAAGGAGAAAAGTTTTGCCTATGCACCGTGGGCATACTCCGGGGAGGGAACGGAGGATGAACTGCGTTACCTGAGAGGCCTTTTGGAAGGGATGGACAAAGAGATCTATCTGCGGGAGTATGACTATCTCGGGTTCTACTCCTGCCAGATCATCGTCCCGGGCTTTTCGGAGGTCTACCCCGTCGAAGACCTTGTCTATAACAATAAAAACACGGGGAAAGAGATCAGGGATATGGTGCTCCATTTCGAGGAGTATGATCCCGAAGAGATGCTTGATATGGTCGAACCCCTGGATGAGTCGATCAGTATCGAAGCCTATATCGGCGTGATCTTCAGGGACAATTTCACGATGGGTGATCTCAAGGCGCAGCTCTACCTGCTGGTCGGTGAGAGGGAAAACGCGCTCATGCTTCTGGAATCGGGCTCCCACCCCATCGGGCATATCGTTGCGGAGCTGATCCGGATGGAGGAAGAGGGGCTGGCATTTGAGGCATTCGAAGAGGCCCTGAATGCGCTCTATGCTCCCCAAAATGTCGAAAAAGCCCGCCAGGTTCTGGCGTTGGAGGCGCTGATGATCGATACGGCGCTCCATCAGGACTACCTGCGTATGCTTGAACTCTACGACAGGCTCTGGGAGAAGAAG
>JACXUO010000088.1 GCA_014763885.1 Campylobacterales bacterium | reverse complement strand
TCGAACTGGTAATGATTAAGCGTGAAGAGTTGCTGCAGGATGCAGCCTGATACATAAAAGGTGTTTTGAAATTGCGAACTTTTAAGGGCACTATCTTTACAATATATGAAAAAAAATAAAAAAAAGATTTTTTTAAGCTTTACTTTAAGCTTCATGGTCTATAATCTCATCCACAAAACACACGGACAGTTGGGTGAGTTGGCTGAAACCACATCCCTGCTAAGGATGCGTACTCGTAAGGGTACCGAGGGTTCGAATCCCTCACTGTCCGCCACTTCTTATTTAACCTCCAATAGAAAGAATTTATAAAAGTAAAAATGGCTACTGTGCCCATAATGTGTCAGTTCTTTTCGTGTATGAGCATGTATCTCAAAGCTTACCTTTGCAAATTCTTCAAGGGTTGGAACTTTCTCTTTTAAAGAACATCCCGTTATTGAGTTTATAGACAATCTCGAGAATGATTTGTTGCTCGGCCAACTTGCGGTTTTTCTTTGCGATTCCTGTTTTTGTGATGAAAAAAGTTACCTCTCATCGATTAATCAGCTCTTTCAACCTACTTCTTAGAAATTGCACTTATTGTTTGAATTGGCGTCTAGATTACTTTGTTAAGTTTATCTAGGCTTGTTTGGCTCAAAATCAGTGTTTATCATTAAGTCACATATTTAATGTGTAACCTTGAGATGGGATAGTTTTAATGAATCTATATTTAAGCTTAGGTCTTAGGCGCCGCACCAATGTTCTAATAGTATTAGAATTTGCTTCTTTAGTCGGCCAAAGTGTATTTTCTATCGTATAGTGATCGACGATTTTATTTTTATGATGAATGAAGAGAGAAAGAAGGTCCGTCTCTTTTTTTGTAAGGTTCACGATTGTATCAAAATAATAAAGTGTATTGTGCTCCTCATCATAACTGAATTCTTCATCAAGTTTTAGCAGGGTAATATCTACTGGTGAGTAGATTACATGTTTATTGTTAATCTTATATTGTGCAATCTTGATCGATGCTATCAGTTCCTGGCGATTATAGGGTTTAGACAAGTAAGCAACAGGATCAATTTTTACTGCACGGTCAATATTGTAATTGTCTGTATATGCTGTGAGAAAAATGATCTTGATCAATGGATTTGATTCTGTGATCATCGAAGCGGTTTCTATGCCATCATTTTCTCCTTTGATACAAATATCCATCAGCACAAGATCCGGTTTTTCTTTTTTTACAAGATCCTGTGCGCTTTTGGCATTTGAAGCGATACCCGCAGAGTGGTAACCTAGCGAAGTGATATAGTGTTCAAGTTCCATCGCACTGATATTTTCATCTTCTACGATCAGAATTTTCATAGTGTAAACCTTATAAGATAGTGTGTATGGGCGTTGGAAGTGAGGATCAGCTTTCCATCGAGTTGATTGCTTATCAAACTTTTGATCAATTTCAAACCCAGTGAGTTATGGGAAAGAGATGCATCAAATCCTTTTCCGTTATCCAGGTAGTCTAGCTGATAATATTCATGATGTTGTTTCAATATGATCGTTATTTCTCCCGAATCCTCTTTGGAAAATGCATGTTTGTAGCTGTTGGTAATCAATTCATTGATAATAATACCTATATATACTGCCTGGCGCAACGGAAGTATCACGTCGATATCCGTATCGATCCGGATATTGGAAGTGTTATAGTGTAAAGCGTGCGGCAACGAGTATTGTAAGTCCGTGACCAGGATACTGATATACTCCTCCATATCGACATTTTCAAGATCGTTATTCTCAATTAGCATGCTATACGTTTTGGCTATAGCATTGATGCGGTTTTCCAGTTCCTCAAATGTTCTTTTGGTATATGGATCCTCTATATCGTTGTTCTGGAGTCTTATCATGGCAAGAATGATTTGTAGATTGTTCTTGACACGATGGTGAACTTCCTGTAGGAGTGTGTCTTTGTTTTGGAGTGCTTTGTTGAGCGCTTCAGTTTTATTTTTTACTTCTAGTCCTATGATCTCTTCTCTTTTTTTTGATTCTTCAAGAAGTTTTGTATCACTCTGCAATTTTGCATGTTGCAAGATAAGATAACGGTCGGCAAATGCCAGAGAGAGGATCAGCGCTTCGGCGGCAGTCCCCCACATCAGGATATTTTGAAAGTCCTGCATGATAGAGCTAAAGCCCAATGCATCGGAGATGATCATCGCATAAGAGACAAAGACGATACCAAAGCCCAAAACAAAGAGCCTTGATTCTTTATACCCATGCCGGTAGGTCTGTATCGCTGCAAACAAGTTAAAGAAGATGAAGAGTGTTCCCGTCAGAATGATGAGATACATCACCGGGCCTGAGGAAAGACCCCAGACGATCATCTCAAAGAGTGAAACAAAGATGAAGAAACGGTAAATACGATGAAGCCTTGTGTTCCATTCGATCTTGAGAAAGTGCATCGCAAAGAGTGCTGATGTGATGATCAGGAAAGTGACCTTCATGATGGAGATCTTCATATCCAGTGTCACGAACCAGGGCGGGAAAAAGATCTGTGTGAGTCCTACATAGGTGATCTGCTGGTAGAGTAGGGCAAACAGGTAAAGACTATAGTAGAGATAACTCTTCTCTTTAATAAATAGAGAGAGAATAAAGCTGTAAAGCATCAGGGTAAGTATCACTCCCAGAAGGAGTATAGTGACAAGCTGCTGCTGTCTGTCTGACCGGTAGAACATTTGTTGGTCCTGAAGCATAATGGAAAAATCGAGCGGCGTGTAGTCTGATCGTACTTTCAGGTAGTAGATCAGTCGGCTGTTTGGCGGGAGGTGAAGATGAAAATGGGGAAAGATCGTCTGATGTGCCTCCGTGATATGTGCATGTCCTTTGGTGATCTCTTGTCCATCTTCTTTGTAGAGTGTGATATGCTCCAACAGCGGGGAGGTGAGGACTAAAACCTTCTCGATCGCAGCAGGAGTTTCGTTTTGTAGGGTAAAGCAGACCCAGATCGTATCCTGGGAGATACTTGTATTGATATAATGTTTGGTATAGGGGGTAAATCGTATCTTTGGAATGACCACTTTGTGATCAAGGTGTTTTTGGTCGAAGTAAATGCTACTGTGTTCCAGAACCGAGATTGAGGGATCGCTGTTGAGCTTGATCACTCCTGCTTCTATCGTTTTAGAGAGCAAAACCAACAGTATCACCAGAATGATAGAAAATCCCCATATGCGCTGCATTTTTCGATTGTATCGTAAAAGTGTTGTAATTTTGGCACTTTTTTGACACACGATAGCACTATAATTAAATGACTTAATTATGCTATAAGGAGGAAGAAGATGAAAAAAGTTGTCGTTATGCTGCTGCTGTTGTGGAGTACACTGCTTGTAGCTGACCAAGCGAAAGCGATGATCATTTTTGATGCATCGGGAAGTATGTGGGGGCAGATCGCAGGTAAAACAAAGATAGAGATTGCAAGGGAAGCCCTTGCCCGTGTGGTGCGCACGTGGAATCCGGATGTGGAGTTGGGGCTGACCGTTTACGGACACAGAAGCAAAGGCGACTGTAACGATATAGAAACGCTCATCCCTGTAGGCAAGGTACAGAGTTACCACATGATCTCAGCGGTCAATGCCATCCAGCCAAAAGGAAAGACTCCTATTAGCCGCTCCATACGCAAAGCCGCAGATGCGCTGCGCTATACCGAAGAGAAAGCAACCATCATTCTTATCTCCGACGGGCAGGAGACCTGCGACCCCGACCCTTGCGGCACGGCAAAACAGCTCAAAGCTGAGGGAATCGACTTTGTAGCGCACGTGATTGGCTTCAATGTTGATAAAAAAACAGACGAAGAACTGCAGTGCATTGCCTCGGCCACCGGCGGCGAATACTACTCGGCCAAAAATGCCAATGCCCTCAATGACGCCATGAAGACTATCGTCCAGAAAGTCGAGAAGGTCGAACCGCCCAAACCAGAACCAAAGCCTGTCGTAAAAGAGCTAGACCATACTGTAGAGATCAGTGCTTCAGAAACAGAGGGCGGTAAATGGATACGTGCTTACCATTACATCTATCCTATGGTTGACGGAAAGCCTGAAGACAGTATGGCTGCAAGCGGTAATTCAAAT
>JACXUO010000017.1 GCA_014763885.1 Campylobacterales bacterium | reverse complement strand
TAATCATAGGGGTAAAGATTTGTATGCTATAATGCTAAAAAGTTTAAGAGAAAACCCTCTTTAAATTTGAATAAAAAATCGGGTAAAGTTTACCAGACCTTTTGATTTTTTTGGCTTGTTTCCATCGTGAGAGTGTAAAAGGATTACTGTTTTTAGCACTGTCATCCTGAATCAAGTTCAGAATGACGAACACCTATTTTTTATGTTCTTTCACACTCTCAGACGATGGGAATGCTCACCTATCTTAAAATAAACTTCCCTTTTTCTCTATCTTTTTTTACCTTTTGATAACTCCCAAATACCCCATTCATTGTGATATAGACACCCTCATTGTCCTGTCTCTGTAGGTATCCGATCGCTGAAGCGAGGTTTGCCGTCGCTTCGGTAGGGTCTATCGAGTAGGGGACCATCGCACCGGTAAGGACGATACGCTTTTCTGTCTCTGCATCCGCCAGGTACTCTGCGGTGAGCTCCATCGTATCCGTACCGTGTATGACGATAAAGTCATCATAGTTGCTCATATTGATCGTAGCCAGCAGCTCCATCCTGTCCTGGGTGGTCATCTCCAGGCTGTCTTTCCCGATGATATTGAGTACCTCGAACTCACACAGCCATTTTTTCAATATCTCATCCACGATGGAATTGTCCTGGAGTACCTCCAGTGTCCCCTTGATAGAGTCATACTGCTTGTTAAATGTTCCGCCGGTGTTGATTATCAATAGATTTTTCATATCTTTACAACTTTCATCATGCTATTTATCCGGCATTTTACTCCAAATATGATAAAATACGACAATTTTTTAATCCGGAGATTTTGTATGATAATGAAAGGCAAAAAAGGTGTCGTTTTAGGCATCGCAAACAAGAAGTCTATTGCATATGGTATTGCCAAAGCATGTCAAGAACAGGGCGCTGAGATGGCGATCACATTTCTTAATGAGAGATTTGAGAAAAAGCTTGCTCCTATCGCTGATGAGCTTGGATGTGATGGAAGATTTTATCCGTGTGATGTAAGTAAACCTGAAGAGATCGTTGCACTGAGAGAGTCTTTGGAAAAAGATTTCGGTAAGATCGACTTTATCGTACACTCAATTGCATTCGCTCCAAAAGAGGGACTAAGCGGACGTTTCTATGATATCTCAAAAGAGGCATTTGATATCGCGATGGATATCTCGGTCTATTCTCTGATCGAGGTTGTAAGAGAGTTGAAACCGATCCTTTCGGAAAACTCATCCGTATTGACACTCAGCTACTATGGCGGTGTGAAGTATATCCCGAACTACAACCTTATGGGGGTTGCCAAAGCAGCACTTGAGATGACGACGAAATACCTTGCCGAAGATCTTGGTAAAGACGGTATCAGGGTCAATGCGATCTCTGCCGGACCGATCAAGACATTGGCTGCAGCCGGTATCGGTGACTTCAGTTTTATGCTTAAGTGGAACCAGGCACATGCACCGCTCAAGCAGAACGTAACGATCGAGCAGGTAGGGAACTCAGGGATGTATATGCTTTCTGACCTCAGTTCAGGTGTAACAGGTGAGATTCACTACGTAGATGCCGGCTTTAACATCATGGGAATGCCAGCCGTAGAGTTCAGTGATGAGGGTAAACCAAAAATTGCCTGGGACGGAAACGCTTAATTGAAAGATTCTTCAGAGTATTTGGCAAAAAAAGCCTTTTTTGACAAGGTGCTGACCATCTACGGGCGCAATGCCGTGATGGAAGCACTTGAAGACAGTGCTGTCACTATCCACAAACTTCATCTCTCCAATTCCAACAAACCCAATGAACAGCTTCAAAAGATGAAATTGATCGCAGAGGCAAGAGGTATCGAGATCAGATATCATGACAAGGCTTCGCTCTCACGCATCTCCAAGAATGCCAAACAGGATCAGGGGGTGGCGCTTGATATCGTGCTGGAACACTTTGGTGATGAAGCGCACTTTCTCCAGGAAAACCAAAACTACCGTATCATAGCCCTTGATGGCGTGACCAACCCCCAAAACCTGGGTATGATCATCCGCTCCTGTGCCGCGGGAAACATCGATGCGATACTTTTGCCTACCAAAGGGGCTGCGCAGATCTCCCCGCTTGTGATCAAGGCAAGTGTCGGTACGCTCTTTAAAATGCCGATCATCAAGACAGCCAACCTGGCTGAAACGCTGAAAAATTTCCAGAGACACGGGGCTATGGTCTATACGCTCTCTTCGCATGCCAAAGAGAGCTATAAAAGCATGGCGTACACAGATAAAACAATCTTTGTACTGGGAAACGAAAGTGAAGGGGTAAGCGGAGCTGTAGAGCATCTGAGCGATGCGCAGATCATCATCCCTATGCAGAGAGGCGTGGAGTCGCTCAATGTTGCGGTGACGGCTTCCCTGCTGGCGTTTCTGTAGGCGGATTATCCCCTGATATTGAGGAAGTTTTTCGTACTGATCTCATCCCAGGGCTGATTGAGTCTGTAGAAGGCCTGATAACTCTCCAGAACCCGTTTGAAATCTTCACTTTCTGCACTCTGTTCTGCCAAGACCTCATGGAGCGCTGTTGTGGCCGCCTCTATCACCTCTGCGGGGAATGTTTTGACCTGGACATGTTTTGGAAGGTTCTGGAATGCCTTGGCATTCTCGTATCTGAACTCCTGAAGCATCTCTGCTGTCATCTCTTCGGTTGCAGCCGTGATGATCGCCTGATGTTCCGGACTGAGCTTTTCCCATCTTGCCTTGTTGAATGTCACCTCCAGGATAGAACCGGGCTCGTGCCATCCTGTATAGTAGTAGGAGGCAGCTTTGTCAAATCCCATCATGCTGTCCAGCGCCGGTCCCACCCATTCGGTAGCATCGATCGTACCGCGCTCCAGCGAAGTAAATATTTCACCTGCGGGGAGCAGCACGGGGTTAACGCCAAGACGCTGCATGATCTCTCCGCCAAGCCCGGGGATACGCATTTTGAGGCCTTTAAGGTCTTCAAGCGAAGTGATCTCCTTTTTAAACCACCCGCCCATCTGGGGGCCGGTTGTTCCTCCTACCAGCGGGTATAGGTTGAACCTGCCGTAGAGTTCGCGCCACAGGTCATATCCCCCGCCGAACTTCATCCAGGTGATCATCTCCTCGCTGGTCAAACCAAGCGGCATCCCCCCGAAAATGGAGAAGGCAAGGTTTTTGCCTTTCCAGTAGTAGACACCCGAATGAAATGCATCGATCTGAGCGGCACTGGCTGCATCAAATACCTGCAGAGCGGGGACAAGGATATTTTTGGCAAAGACTTTGATCTCAAGCGTACCGCCGCTCATCTCTCCGCATCTTGCCGCAAACCTGTCAACCCCCGTACCCATGATAGGAAAGTGCGCAGGCCAGGAGGTTGCCAGTTTGAGCGTAACCTTTTTGCCTTTGTTGACATTGACTGCTTTCTCCTGTGGCGTTTTTTCTTCTGCCCTGTGGCATCCCTGCAGTGCGATCGCTGTAGCACCGACAGCTGTAGCGGTAAGAAAATCCCGTCTTTTCATCGTATTTCTATCCTTAATTTAACTGGGTTAATAGTAACATAGCATACGTTTAAAAAGGATGAAAATGAGCTGTCTTATCTGTAATCAGGATACAAAAAACTTTGTTGATGAAAAGAGCACGATAGCGTACAGCTATTGTCCCCATTGCCAATTGATCAGCAAGTCAACAGAACACTTCAAACCGATCTCAGAACAAAAAGAGCGATATGATCTGCACGAAAATGATCCCGGGGATGAGGGGTACCGGGCCTATTTTCGACGTTTTCTGGACTTTGTGCTTCCGCTGGTTGGTACTCCGAAAAGTGCCCTTGATTTCGGATGCGGAAGAAGTTCACTTTTGGCCGATATGCTCAAGGAGGAGGGGATAGAATCCGATTATTATGACCCGGTCTACCACCCCGAAAACCTTATTAATAGCAAAAAATATCAATTGATTGTTTCCACAGAGGTATTTGAGCACCTGCATGATCCCAAAGCGGTCTTTGCACAGCTTTTGGAGATGATCGAAGAGGGTGGGTATCTGGCGCTTCAGACACAGTTTCACCCCAATGATATCGAGGCGTTCAAGAAGTGGTACTATCATTTAGACCCGACTCATATCGTCTTTTTTACTCCTCGGACCTTCAGCGTCCTGTGCGAAATGCACAGTTGTACACTGGTGACGGACAACGGGAAGAACATGGTAGTAGTCAAAAAAACTTCATAGTATAGTAGACAAAGTATTATTAAAGTTTATCTAAGAAATTTTTTATTTCTTATTAAGTGCTTCTGAGCCATAATGAAAATAAGGATAAAGCCAATTTGGTTCTTAAAGTTTACCAGACCCAAAATATTTCATAAAATTCTCCATGGAAAACCAAAATTGAATATATGTTAGTAAAGTTCAGTATATTGACTTCTCCTTACTCCATGAGATAAAAAATGTACTAATGCTAAGAAAAAACTGGTACATCATTGCATTCTGAATATTGATTATCCATTTTCTTTTTTTGCTATACTTGAAATATAACGTTTAGAGTAAAGGAGTAGAAAAAGCATGAACGGTGATGATCCGAACGAAAAAAACTCCAATGATTATATCTGGGAGCCAAACAGAAAATCTGTCTCAAAACTTCCCACATCCGAACATACGATGGATGAGAGCCGCAGAGAGATGATCCGCAAAGCGATTGATCTTGATATCATCGATGTGAGAAGCTATGCAGGGTACAGGGGAGATATGCTGGTTGAGTTTACCACGATGGAGAAGGATACGGTAAGTGCCCTGCAGAAAATTGCCGGGGAGTTGGGCATGGAGGTGACGGTACGGCAGGATCCTCTACAGATCTATCAAGTCTACTGTATTGCACTCACCGAAGATATCTACGGGCTGAAAGGGTAAGAGGAGCACGCCAAAAGAAGCAGCTTGCAATGCTTTATCTTTTGCTATACTATGGCAGAAACTGCTTTTGAGGAGAGAGAGATGTTAAACCCACTGGATGTATCGGCACTCTATCAGAGGTGTGACAGCGCACTGTTTGATTTTGGTACGACCGACGAGCTTGATCCGCTGGAACACCCCCTGGGCCAGGAGCGGGCGCTCGATGCGATAGATTTCGGGACCAATATCGCCCAGGACGGGTATAACATCTTTGCTATGGGCCCTTCGGGAAGCGGCAAACACTCTGTGGTGATGGGGTATCTCGAACAGAAGGCCGGCCAGGAGTCTGCGCCCAGCGACTGGTGTTATGTCAACAACTTCAAAGATCCGCGTTCTCCTTTGGCCATAGAGCTTCCGGCAGGAAAAGCACTGCCCTTCAGGGATGAGATGGATGAGCTGATCGAACTTCTCAAAACCGTGCTGCCGGCAGTGTTTGAGAGCAGCGCTTACGTCAATGAGCGTGAAGCGCTCAACCAAAAGTTTATGGATGAACAGACAGAGATATTCAGGCATCTTCAGGATGAGGCGGTCAAACATGATGTCCAGATGAATATCTCCTCATCCAGCCGCATCACCTTTGTACCGGTCATCGATGGCAAGGTCCTCTCTCCCGAAGAGTTCAAGGCTATCAAGGGAGAGAAAAAAGAGAAGATCGCCGACAATATGTCCGAATTTGAAGGCTTGGTCAAGGAGGCACTCCGTAAAGTCACTGAGCTTAATAAAGTGCACCAAAAGGAACTCAAATCACTCAACAAAAAGATCACCCAGGATGCGGTCCATTCGATCATTGATGAAGTACGCCAAAGATATGGGGAGCATGAGAAGATCAGAAACTATCTCGATGAGATGGAGAAAGATATTGTCAGGCATGTGCAGGATTTTTTGGTCAAACCCGAGGAGATGGGGCTGCCCTCTTTCATGATGGAGTTTTACACCTCGCCGTTTGAGCGCTACAAGGTCAACCTTTTTATCTCGCATGAGAAAGAAGATACCGCACCGGTGATCCATGAGGATAATCCCGTCCATCAGAACCTCATAGGCCGCATCGAACATGCCTCCCACATGGGCGCGCTCGTGACCAATTTTACAATGGTCAAACCCGGCGCGCTCCATAGGGCAAACGGCGGCTACCTGGTGCTTGACGCCAGGAAACTGCTGATGAAGCCTTTTGCGTATGAGGAGCTCAAAAGGGTCCTCCGTGCCAAAGAACTCAGGATAGAATCGCTTGCGGCGCAATATGCTTTTGTAAGTACCACGACACTTGAACCCGAACCGATACCGCTGGATATCAAAGTCATACTGGTGGGAGAGAGGTATCTCTACTATCTGCTCTACCATTATGACCCGGAGTTCAAAGAGCTCTTCAAGGTGACTGCCGACTTTGAAGATGAGATCAAAAGAAGTGAAGAGAATCACCTTCTCTATGCCCGTATGATCGGCACGATAGCCAAAAGGCATACGCTGCTTGCTTTGACGCCCGAGGCAACCGCAAGGGTGATCGAGCAGTGTTCGAGGGATGTTTCCGATGCCCATAAACTCTCGACACACCTGCATACGCTGGCTGACCTGCTCAAAGAGGCTGACTACTGGGCGAAAAAGCGTGCACATAAGGTGATAGAGGCCGAAGATATCGAACAGACACTTGCTGCACAGAAAGCACGGGTAAACCGTGTCCAGATGAAGCTCTATGAGCAGATCGACGAGGGAACGATCATGATCGATGTGAGCGGCAGCAAAGCGGGGCAGATCAATGCACTGACATTTATTTCGCTGGGGGGGCATGAGTTCGGGATCCCGTCGCGCATCACTGCCACGGCACGTATAGGGAAAGGGGAGATTATCGATATCCAGCGCAAAGTCGAGCTGGGAGGGCCTATCCACTCCAAGGGGGTGATGATACTGAGTTCCTACCTTGGGTCACGCTATGCTTCTGATCTGCCTATGAGTATCGTTGCATCTCTGGTATTTGAACAAACCTACGGCAAAGTAGAGGGAGACAGTGCCTCATCGACGGAACTCTACGCACTGCTCTCATCGCTTTCCGGGCTTCCGATCCGGCAAAATATCGCCGTCACGGGTTCAGTCAACCAGTTCGGTGAAGTACAGCCGGTAGGCGGGATCAATGAGAAGATCGAAGGCTTTTTTGATATCTGTATGCATCACGACCCCAAAGCCAGCTACGGGGTGCTTATCCCTGAAGCCAATGTCAGACACCTGATGCTCAAAAACGAAGTGCTTGAAGCCGCGAAAGAGGGCAGCTTCTCCATCTATGCCGTCAAAACGATCGATGAAGGCATGACACTTCTGACCGGAGTGGAAGCCGGGGAAAAGGACGAGAAGGGAGAGTATCCCGCCGAATCGGTCAACGGGAAAGTCCTGGCAAGACTCAGAGCGCTCTCCAAAAAGGCGCAGGAGTATGCAGGGAAAGTAAAAAGTAAAAAGTAAAAAGTAAAAAGTAAAAAGTAAAAAGTAGGTTGATATTAGTAAATATTTTTTTATTTCTTTATAGCTCGGCTGTACTTTTGAAGCAAAATACCCTATGCGGAGGTGTGTTATAATCGCTCTTATGAAGATAGAGGAAAATATCCGGGAAGCGAGAGCACTGTTAATGGATGCCGATGCACTCTTTATCACTGCGGGTGCAGGGATGGGGGTAGACAGCGGTCTGCCTGATTTCCGTGGGAGAGAGGGGTTCTGGAGAGCCTACCCGAAGGCCAGGGAGCTGAACCTCCAATTTGAGGAGATGGCAAACCACCGGTGGTTTGGGTCTGATGCGAGACTCGCCTGGGCATTTTACGGCCATCGGCTGCATCTCTACCGCGATACCATACCCCATGAGGGATTCAGTCGACTGCTCAGACTCTCTGATACTAAAAAATATGGTTCCTTCGTTTTTACCTCCAATGTGGATGGCCAGTTCCAGAAAGCGGGATTCAGCGAGGAACGTATCATGGAGTGCCACGGCTCCATCCACCATCTTCAGTGCCTGGATGACTGCCGGCAGAGGATATGGAGTGCAGAAGATACGACAGTGGAAATAGGCGAGGGGTTCAGGGCTCTGGATCCCTTGCCGGAATGCCCCCACTGCAGAGGCATGGCGAGGCCCAATATCCTGATGTTCAATGACTGGGGATGGAACCATAGCCGCACCGATGCACAGAGGGAGAGGCTTAAAAGCTGGGTGGGGAAGCTTTCCGCTGAAGGGGCGAAACTTGCGATCGTGGAGATAGGGGCGGGTACGGCGGTACCGACAGTCCGCAACACCTCTGAAAGGGTGGCAAAAGATTTCGACGTCCCCCTGATACGTATCAACCCAAGAGAGAGTTTCGGTGCCCGGATCGAACTTCCTCTGGGAGCACTTGATGCACTGCAGAAGGTGATACCCTGATGCGCTGTTATGCCTGTTCGAAACCGAGTTTTCAGATCATCTGTAAGGATTGTCGGGAGAAGCTCTTTAAGCCTCAGATACATACACGTAAAATCGGTACGCTCGATGTGATCAGTTTTTACCCCTATACCGCGATAGCATCACTCCTGCACACGAAACACAAGCCTGAGGGGTACCGGATCTACAAAAGCCTGGCAAAGATGACAATGCAGCCCTTCATCAGAGAGTTTGCGGAGTCGCTGGAGAGTGATCTTTATATCCTTGGGGTCGATGAGTATGTCGGCAGCGGTTATTCCCATACGGCACTGCTTGCCCATGCGATGCGGACCCAAAAGACAAAAGTGCTGCACGGGAAGCTTCTTGCCAAAAACAGGGTCAGCTACTCGGGCAAAGACCTGCAGTTCCGGCTGAACCATCCGAGAGATTTCCGATATAGCGGCAAAAGCGGTATCGATGTGATACTGGTGGATGATACGATCACTACAGGTATTACGCTGCAGGAGGCCCAGGGTGTATTGCTGCAGCACGGGGTCAATGTGCTCTTTGCCCTTACACTGGCTGATGCCAAGGAGTGATGTCATCACAAGGGGTACCGTGCTGCGGTGTCTGAATACAAATAGGAGATATTAACTCCTATTAAACAGTGGTATGCTATAGTAAACGTATGAAAAAACAGGATTTAAAAGAACTACTGGAAGAAGCCGAAGGCAAAAAGATACTCTTTTTGGGAAAAGAGGGTATCTATACCACCCAAGAGGTAGAGAGGTTTCTCAAGAAATATAAAGTTACCAGGGTCAAAGCGATCGAAGAGGGTGTTGTAGCCTCGATAGAACACCACAGCCTCAATCCCGTCGAGGAGATGATCTCAGAGGATGCCTATGTGCGCAGGATCCCTGCCTACAGGCTGGAGGAGTTTGAACAGCTCCTTTCCAACGGGATCAATGATGACGAACTGCTCATGGCGATCAAGCTTTCCAATGATCAGGCTCGGGTACTGCGGATGATCGAGAACCCCGATATCAGTGATGCGCTCTTTGTCAAACTGCTTGAGATGTATCAGTGGCACGAAGAGGAGGAGGATAACAATGATGACCGCTCTGTCGTGATCGCCACGCTGACCAGGTATATCGATATCACACCCGCAGAGCGTGATCAGCTCTACTCCACACTGACGCTCAAACGGCTGGTACGCGAAGCGACCGATCCTAGGCTGCTGAATGCACTGATCGGTTTTCCGAACTATGAGTTCAAGCAAAAAGAGAAGGGAAAAACCTCGCTCTATGAAGTGGTTGCGACCAGCAGCTATATCGATGATACAGTGATCAAGCGCCTGCTGAGCCTTAGAAACCCGAAGGTCGATATGTATCTGGCGGCAAATCCTGTCGTCTCTTTGGAACAGCTCAAAAAGTTTGCAACCAGAGAGGATGAGCGTATCCATGAAGCGTTGGCGGCCAATGAAACGATCGATGATGCGCTCTTTGCACTGCTTTTAGACAAAGGTGCAGAGGCGGTAAAACTTCTGCTCTGGTATCAGCCGATCAGTCAGGAGCGTTTCAGGATGATCACGGAGAAGGTAGCTGATCCGGAGCTGCTTGCCGAACTGGGGAAAAACCTGCAGATCGACACATCGGTCATAGGGGAGCTTTTGGAAAGAGGGAATATCACACTGCTTGAAAAACTGGCAGCGAACAGAAGTATCACTGCAGCTGCCCTGCAGGCACTCTATTCCAAGAAGATCAATACTACTTTCTACCCTCTGGTGGGAAATCCCAACTTGCCTGTTGAGATCATTGAAGGGTTCTATGCAAATGATAAAAACGATCTGAATATGATGCACCAGGTCGCTTCCAATCCCAATACACCGGAAAAGATACTGCGCGAGCTCTATGAACGTGACGAGCTGGAGATCAACAAAGGGCTTGCAGCGAATCCTTCTACCCCTATCGAGATACTTGACGTGCTCAAGATCGATACCAGGCTGCGTAACGCATTGACCAAAAACGAGGTCTTTATCGAACACCACAACACAACCAAGGTAGTGATATGAAATATCTGAGTCAAAGACGAAGCTTGAGTGAGAGGATGAGAATCGTTAAGTAAATGACAAAAGTTTGTCATTTATAGATTCGAAACTGGAGTGGTCGTAACAAACGTGAAGCCACGGAAGAAAAAGGAGCTTGGCTTCTTTTGAAGGAGAATAAAATATGAAATCATCCAATATTTCCAAAGTTGTCAGCAGTCTGATCGAGCGTAAGCTTCCTGTCTTTATCTGGGGAGCACCGGGGATAGGGAAGTCCTCGATCGTCAGACAGATCTCGGAAGCGAAAGCGCTGGAGTTTTTGGACCTGCGCCTGAGCCTGCTTGACCCGACCGATCTGAAAGGTATCCCTTTCTTTGATGCCGAAAACCAGGAGGGTGTCTGGGCAAAGCCGAGCTTCCTTCCCAAAGACAAAGACTCCAGGGGGATCCTGTTCCTGGATGAGATCAACACCGCACCTCCCGCGGTTCAGGCTTCAGCCTACCAGCTGATCCTTGACAGACGGGTAGGGGAGTATGAACTGCCTGAGGGGTGGAGTATCGTCGCAGCGGGTAACCGTGAAAATGACAGGGGGGTCGTCTATAAAATGCCGGCTCCACTGGCGAACCGTTTCGTGCACTTTGAGATGGAGGTGGACTTTGACGACTGGAAAGCCTGGGCCTATAAAGCCGGGGTTGAAACCTCGATCATCGCCTACCTGGCGTATGACAAGTCTATGCTCTTTACCTTTGATCCCCGGACCAATGAGAAGAGCTTTGCGACGCCACGTTCATGGGAGTATGTGGACAGTATCATCAAATCAGGTATCGAAAATGACTTAATATTAGATAGTATCAGCGGTGCAGTGGGGCGCGAAGCGGCGATTGGGTATCTATCGTTCAAGAAGGTGATGCAGGAGCTTCCGGATCTTTCCTTGATACTGGACGGTTCACTGACCGAGATAGAGGAAGAGGATCACAAAGTACTGATGGCACTCTCTATAGGCCTTGTGAATGCCCTGAGAGAGAACGGCAGTGATGAGGCGATCGCCAATGTCCTTGATTTTTCGATGAAACTTCCCGGTGAGTTTGCCATCATGCTGGTGAAAGATATGCAGTTCCACGGGATGGATGTGGAAGGCTCGGATGCGTGGAGCGACTGGGTGGGCAAATTTGCCTACCTGCTTGCCTAGGCTACTATTTAACTCCGCCCCCCTGAGACTGTGAAGGAATGTAAAAATAGCAGTTTTTTCACAGCCTTTGGGTTATATTGATCTAGTCGGTACAGCCGTTCGGTGCGAGACCGTCGAGTGCATATTTTGTGACATAGAGATAGAGATCGTTCCAAATGCCGCTCTTTAGTGCCGAAAGATCCAGCTTGGGACAGATCGCTTGTGCCTCCTGCGGAAATTTACCGGCTTCATAGATCGCTTCCCATTCGCCCTGAGTATGGTTTCTTGCAAATTTCACACTACTGAATCCGCATGCTTTATGCAACTTCTTTTTATAGATTTTTTTACCCAAAGCGGCACTTGCACTGCTGTGGGAAGGGAAGAAAGCTACGATCAACAAAGCCATCGAGAGGGTGGTGATCCATCTTTTCATGATAACTCCTTTTTCTTGGAAATATTTTAATGTAAAGTTAAACTTTACGTTATTGTAGTGGTATTCTCTTATAGTTATTTTAAAACCTCTTTTTTCAGTACGGAAAAATAGGCTTTGTAGGTGTGTCTGTTGAAGATATAGGTTTTTGCATTGAAGAGTGTCTCAAAGACGATTTTCCAGAGTGTTGAGAAGTTCTTTTCATTGCGCAGGCCACAGAGCTTTTCCTGCATCTGGTGCTCCAGCAGGCTCAGTGCCTTGGCATGAAAGACATACATTTTCAGGATATCATACGCTATCCCCGCCTCCTGAAAGTAAGTGATCAGTTTGATGATGGATGCCTCTTTGTCTGTAAAGTCGTCTGCATCGATCGGAAGAATGATCTCGTCTTTGATCAACTGATCCAGAAGGCTCTCTTCCACACCAAAGTATTCGATAAACTCGGCCTTGGTATAGTGTTTTGTATCGGAGGGGACAGCACTGAGCGTATTCATCAACGGTACGATCATCCCTGAGGAGGTGGAAAAGTACTGGTCCCGGTACTGCAGGATATCTTTGAGCTGTTCGTTGGTGCTTCCGAGATGCTCTTTCATATAGCTGATATAGTGCAAAAGCTCCAGATGGCTCTCGCTGTATCGATGCACATTGGGCTTGAGTTTTTTGGCTTCGGGGAGGAGCCCCTCTTTGATATAGTAGAGGATCGTTGATTTGGGAACGCCACTTTTGCTTACCAGTTCAGATATCTTGTATTCCACGATTTACCTTTTGACGTATATATTTAAGAATTATACCCTATAATTAAAAACGTTAAGTTTAACTCTACATTAAAGGATAATGATGGCACATATTACACTACCTGAATTTGAGGATATGACTCCTGCCATCCAGGAGAAGGCAAGACCGATTCTGGAAAAAACGGGAAAACTGGGAGATATCTTTAAACTGCTTGCGATTGACGAGAAGATCTATTTTGCCACGGATGAGATGATCCAGAAGTATCTGCTGGATGAAACGACACTGAGCTACGCTGTCAAAGAGGCGATCGCGCTGCTCATCTCCAAGGAGAACGGATGCAAGATGTGTGTGGATGTCCATAAAAACATCGCGAAAATGCTTGGGCTTTCAGAGACACAGATCGAAGAGATACTGCAGGGGGTGGAGTCGATGCATGCCGAGGAGAAAGAGAAGGCACTGCTCAACTTCTGTATCAAGGCATCCCGGAAGGATAACTACAAGATCCTCAAAGAGGAGATCGATGCGCTCAAAGCGATGGGGTGGAGTGATACGCAGATCATCGAAGCGGTTGCGATCACGGGATACTTCAACTATATCAATACGCTTTCCAATGTCTTTGGACTGGGGGAGCAGGGATGAAGATCTTTGTTGCGTTATTGTTTTCGGCAGTGACGATCGTCACTCTGCAGGCAAAAGAGTATAAGGCACTCTTTGACTGCAGTTCAGGAAACTCAGGGTATATCAAGAGCCGTATGTGGCTGGTAGGCAAAACGATAGATATGATAGAGGCGCAGGGGGACACGGCTTCGGTCGTGCTGACGCTGCATGGAAACTGTGTATCGATGGCATCAAAAGCCTATGATGACGTTGTGGATGACAAGGACATCGCGAACATCAAAGAGGCACAGAAGTGGCTCATCGCACTGGGAAAACGAAAAAATGTCAAGGTGATCGCCTGTTCGATGTCAATGCAGTCGCATGTGATCGATGAGGATGATCTTCTCCCTTTTGTAGCAATTTCCGAGAACAGTTTCATCGAGGCGATTATGTATCAGAATGAGGGATATGCCCTGATGACATTCAAGTAGACTCTCTCATGCCTTGGGTATGAAGCACTTCGGGTGATGGGCCCGAAGTGCTGGGGTTCAAATTGTACCTATCGGGCAGCAGAAGGTTTTATTTGAGACCTTCTGCAATTTTGATCGTCGCCTTGTTCGAGATAAAGGTGATCATGATTTTGGCATCCTTGTCTTTCCATTCACAGTTACTGATCCCAAATGTTTCCGCACACCCTTCGGGTTCACCCAGAAGCTTGACAACCTCCTCATAAGACATACCATTTTCAATTTTGTCGTAATTTTTTTTCGTAATGTTGCTGCATCCGTTTAATAACAGGATGAAAGCAGCGATGATCAAATATCCTTTTTTCAACTTATTCCTTTGCTGTCATTGAGAAATTTTTTCTTCATATTTTTTACTTTGAAGCATTATAGCAGAAGTTAAAAAAATCTCTTCGATGATATCGGTTCGACAGCAAATTTAAGCCGGGATATGATTTTTTAAGTTTGAACCAACTACTATATAGTAAAACTGCAAAAGTTTGATACTGACAAAAGAGGGGTGAAGCAATGGCCAATCTGCATCCACTCATTTATGCGCTTTCTACCGCACTCGACTGTGTCGGGATGGATGACGTACACCATGGCAAGCGTGTAGCCTATATGGCGCTTGAAACTGCCAGAGAGCTTGGCTATCCCGATGATGACCTCATAGACCTGTTCCACCTGTCCCTTCTCCATGACTGCGGCGTTCCCTCGTCCAGGATTGATGGAACATTGGTATCTACTTTCGACTGGGAAGGCGCCGAAGCGCACTGCATCAGGGGATATCAGTTGCTTAACGCTATTCCGAAGCTGAAACACTTGAGCGATATGGTGCTGTATCATCATACGCATTTTGAGGTGCTTGCCCAGCTTGATATCGATACCAGGACGGTCAAACTGGCGAATCTGATATTTCTGACAGACAGAATCGATGCGTTGATCGCACAGCATATAGAAGAGAAAGAAGAGTCGATCATCACTGTTGCGGAGCAGATCAAGCGTGAAGTCAGGGCACTGAGCCTGATATTTTTCAACCCTGAACAGGTAGATGCTTTCCTGAAGGTCTCGGCGAAAGAATCCTTCTGGTTTACTTTGGATGCAGGGAATCTTCAGGGCTATTTTGAAGCGTATCTGCAAGAGATCGGAGCAATGGAGATATCGCTTGGATCAGTTGCCGACATTGTCCGGCTTTTTGCTGTTTTTGTTGATGCAAGAAGCCATCATACCGCGGATCATCTGCATGATGTCGCGGGGCTTTCAAACTATATCGCGCAAAGAGCGGGGCTGGATGCTGAAACGTGTGAGAAGATCCGGATTGCGGGGTTGCTTCATGACCTGGGCAAATTGAAAATTCCGGATGAGCTGATTGACCGGGAAACACCGCTCAGCGAGAATGAGTTGAATATCATCAAGCGCCACCCTTATGAAACGTATCAGATCTTGTCGAACATTAATGGGCTGGAGGATATCGCAAACTGGGCTGCGCAGCATCATGAAAACCTGAAAGGGACGGGATATCCATACTATAAAGATGATATTTCTCTTCCCGTGATGATCCTGGCCGTCGCTGATATTTTCCAGGCACTTGCACAGGACAGGCCTTACAGAAACGGGATGAACCCCAACCAGATTTTGGAAATTCTAAAGCAGAAAGTGGTGCGGGGAGAGCTTGACCGATCCATTGTAAACATTGTAGAGGAGAATCTCCAAAAATGCTGGGAGGTCTCCATGATCAACTCTTCGCACGATTAAGCGGGAAAAGTCTTCAGGCCTTCACGAAAAGAGGGCATAAGTGGCTTCTTTTGCTTATTTCTCTTCCAGGATGGCATAGGTCCCGGTGGCATAGGCCACAAGTTTCTCTTCGCAGAGAAGTTCTATCGTGACAAAAGCGGTTGTTCTTCCCTGTCTTTTTACCTCCGCTTTTGCGATGAGATACTTTCCTGTAGCGGGCTTGAGATAGTTGATCTTTATCTCCATGGTCACAGCGGTATATCCCTCATCGAGATTTGACATTGCGGCATACCATCCGGTATTGTCCATCAGCGTCGAGATGACTCCGCCATGGATAAATCCAAGATGCTGAAGGTGGTGTGGTTTGGTATGCAGCTCAACCTCGGCACTCCCTTTTTCAAAGCTTTTCAGCGTTGCCCCGGTATGCTCCAGAAACGGAAACTTGATCTCTTTCAATTTTTTCTCCTTCTTTATAATGAACAAAAGGCTACCATATTCGCATAGCAAAAATATAGCATTGAAAATAGTGTGATATAGTATAGAAAGTTGCAAGATGACCTGGCATCCTATAGTATTTACGGATCTCTTCTTGATATTTTTTAATTTTAAGCATTGTATCAAAAGTTCGGGAAATCATTTACAGCAGGATGGTCAGTTAAGAAATATTTTCTAAAAAATTGTGTGAATCATCTTTTTTTGCTACAATCAATTTATTATGATAATTTTTAAAGATATTGTTTTGTTATAAAATGCTTGGGTATGATCAGCAAGGTTGATCATGTCGGGAAATGATTTCTCAAAGGCTGTCAATGAAAACACAATGGATCAAAAAAGAGCCTGAAACCTTTTCAATCCGTCCCAATTTGATGGATTATGAAAAAGCGTATCATGCTTTCAGGTGGGAAGATGTCGCTTTACAATTTCAGGGATTGCCTTCAGGCGGGCTCAATATCGCCCATGAAGCGATAGACCGTCATGCCAATGGGGCTTTGGCAGAAAAGACCGCACTGGTGTGGCGGGGGGCCAACGGGGAGAGGCGTGAATTTACTTTTGCCCAAATGAAACAGGAGAGCGCCAGGTTTGCCAATGTGCTCCAGTCTCTGGGGCTGGGTAAAGGCGACCGTGTTTTTACCCTTACGACACGTCTTCCTGAATTCTACATCGCTGCTATCGGAATTTTTAAAAACCGCAGCGTGCTGTGTCCTCTTTTTGCACAATTCGGCCCGGAACCTATCTTGCAGCGTATGAAAAAGGGGGATGCAAAAGCATTGTTGACAACCAGAGCCATCTTTGAAAAAAAGTACGCCCATTGATTGATGAACTCCCGGAACTTCAAACCGTCATACTGATAGATGCTATGGAGGATGAAAGCGGCAGGATACGTTCTTTAAACAGTTTGATGGCACAGGCCTCCGATCTCTTTGAGATCCCGCCTACCGATCCGGAGGATATGTCCCTCCTTCATTTTACCAGCGGTACGACCGGTATGCCAAAGGGTGTTGTGCATGTCCACAAAGCCATCTATATGCACTGGATGAGCGGAAAATATGTTTTGGATATGCACCCTGGTGATATCTACTGGTGTACGGCCGATCCGGGATGGGTGACCGGCACTTCTTACGGGATCATCGCTCCCTGGCTTCACGGCATCACCAATATCGTCGATGAGGCGGAGTTTGATGCCAAGCGGTGGTACGAGATACTCCAAAACGAAAAAGTAACGATCTGGTATACGGCCCCTACCGCCATAAGACGACTGATGCGTCTGGAGCTTGATCCTCTCAGGGAGTACGATCTTGCAAACCTGCGGCTGGTGCACAGTGTCGGTGAGCCGCTCAATCCAGAAGCGGTTGTCTGGGGAGTTGAAAAACTTGGACTGCCTATCCATGACAACTGGTGGCAGACGGAAACCGGCGGCATCATGATCGCCAATTTCGCATCCCAGCCGATACAGCCCGGTTCCATGGGGCTTCCGCTTCTGGGTATTGAGGCAGCCATCGTCAACCACGACAGCAACAGCGGCGTTTTTGAGATGGCAAAAACGGGCCAGAAAGGCGAACTTGCCATCAGGTCGGGATGGCCCTCCATGTTCCGCGGATATCTGCACGAAGAGGAGCGCTATAAAAAGAGTTTTTTTAATGAATGGTATCTTACAGGGGATTTGGCCTATCAAGATCAATACGGCTATTTCTGGTTCATCGGGCGCTCGGATGATATTATCAAAACCTCCGGCCATATGGTGGGGCCGTTTGAGGTTGAGAGTACGCTCATGGAGCATCCGGCAGTAGCCGAAGCGGGGGTCATAGGCAAACCTGATCCTGTCGCAGGAGAGGTGGTCAAAGCCTTTATCGCAGTGAAAGCCGGTTTCAAGCCAAACGAAGAGCTTAGACGTGAACTGATCGGTTTCGGACGGCAAAAGCTCGGTGCTGCCGTGGCGCCCAAAGAGATCGAGTTTCAATCCGATCTGCCCAAAACCAGAAGCGGAAAGATCATGCGAAGGCTTCTGAAAGCCCGGGAGATGGGGCTGCCTGAAGGCGATATCTCGACATTGGAACATTAAGGAGGACGAAGATGCAGATCGATATCAATCAAGCCAGCTCTTACTATCGCCAAATGCTGCTTATCAGGCGTTTCGAAGAGAAGTGCATGGAGCTCTACAGCCATGAGTTAATCCGCGGTTTTTTACATCTCTATATCGGAGAGGAGGCCATCGCGGTAGGGGTCATGGATGCAGCCGGCGCAGAGGATGCCGTGATCGCTACGTACCGGGAGCACGGCCACGCTCTTGCGCGCGGGATACCGGCCAAGGCCGTCATGGCCGAGCTGCTTGGAAAAGCAGAGGGGTGTTCGCGCGGAAGGGGAGGTTCGATGCATATTTTTGATGCCAAAAGACGTTTTTACGGCGGTCTTGCGATCGTCGCGGGAGGGTTGCCGCTGGCTGTAGGCATGGCGCTTGCAGACAGGATGATGAAACGGGATCGTGTCACTATCTGTTTCTTCGGAGAAGGGGCCGTAGCAGAAGGAGAATTTCATGAGTCGCTCAATCTAGCGGCCTTGTGGAGACTGCCGATACTCTTTGTATGCGAAAACAACGGCTATGCGATGGGGACTGCCCTGGAGCGTTCAGAGTCCGAACAAAATATCGCAAAAAAGGCTTCAGCCTACAATATCTCTGCAAGCCAGGTAGACGGCATGGATGTATTTGCCGTAGCGGCATCCGCCAAAGAGGCTATTGCGCAGATCAAAGAAAACAGTGCGCCCGTATTTATAGAGTGCCTTACCTACCGTTTCCGGGCGCATTCGATGTTTGATGCGGAGCTTTACCGGGATAAAGCAGAGGTGGAAAAATGGAAGCAGAAAGACCCTCTGACACTGTTGAAAAACCAACTTGAAACTGCAGCTTCAGGCTCACAATTGGACGAAGATGCGCTTGAAAAAGAGGTCGCTTCAGTGATCGGGGAAGCCGTAGCGTTTGCCAAGAACGGCACACTGGAGGAGGTTGCAGACCTGGAAAAATTTGTTTATTCTGAAGAGGTACAGCAATGAGCGGGACAATCACCTACCGGGAAGCGGTACGCGCAGCGATACAGGAAGCGATGCAGAATGACGAAAGAGTCTTTCTGATGGGAGAGGATGTAGGGCGATACGGCGGCAGTTACGCGGTCAGCAAGGGGCTTCTGGAGCAATTCGGAGGCGAACGGATCATCGATACCCCGCTGAGCGAATCGGGTTTCACGGGAGCCGGGATAGGCGCTGCACTGAACGGTATGCGGCCGATTGTGGAGATCATGACGGTCAATTTCAGTTTGTTGGCACTGGACCAGATCGTCAACACCGCTGCAACGATGCGCTATATGTCAGGCGGGCAATTCAATGTTCCACTTGTGATCCGTATGGCAACCGGAGGCGGCAACCAGCTTGGGTCCCAGCATTCGCACTCTATGGAAGGGTGGTATGCGCATGTCCCCGGGCTCAAGATACTTACTCCCGCAACGGTGCAGGATGCGTATGATATGCTGCATCTTGCACTCAAAGATCCGGACCCTGTACTGATCTTTGAGCATGCGCTTTTGTATAACAGCAAAGGAGAGTTGGACAAACAGGCTGTACCGATTGCTATCGGAAAAGCTTCCGTGCATCGTCAGGGCAAGGATATCAGTATCATTACCTACGGTATCAGCCTCTTCAAATCACTCGAAGCAGCTGAAATACTTTCCAAAGAAGGGATAGAGGCCGAGGTGATCGATCTGCGCTCGCTGCGTCCTCTGGATGATGAGACGATCATGGCTTCTGTCAGCAAAACCCATCGCGTACTGATCGTAGACGAGGGGTGGAAGTCAGGCAGTGTCTCCGCGGAGATCATGGCACGCATCAACGAACAGGCTTTCTATGAGCTGGATGCCCCGATGCAGAGGGTTTGTTCTATAGAAGTCCCGTTTCCCTATGCCCGTCATCTTGAGCAAGCCGCTTTGCCTCAGGTAGACAAAATCGTCACCGCCGCACAAAAACTGATGGAGGAACTATGAGTACATTTGTCATGCCGAGCCTTGGCGCAGATATGCAATCCGCGGTCCTCATGGAGTGGAAAGTCAAAGAGGGGGACCGAGTCAAAAAAGGGGATGTGATCGCGGAGGTGGAGACAAGCAAAGGGGTGATCGAGATAGAGGTCTTTGAAGAGGGGATCGTCGAAAAGATTCTGGTCCCCGAAGAGACAGAAGCTGCAGTCGGAACCCCTCTGGCCATTATCCGCGGTTTGGATGAAAGTAGCGCGGCGGAAGAAGAACAGTCCGCTCCCGATATGGCTGCAGAGACCAAGGAAGCGGAGCCGTCGCCTGTACCGATCCAGCAAGTATCTGATGAACCCGTAGAACCTGATGAACCCCAAAGGGTCAAATCCTCTCCTCTTGCCCGCAAAAAGGCCAAAGAGGCGGGCATAGAGCTTTCGGCTTTGGCCGAAGGTGACAAACCCGTCCATCTTGCACAGGTCGAATCCCAAAAGGGATCAGTCACCCCGCCAATGGGCGGCATGAGAGAGGCGATTGCCAAAGCGATGAGCCGCTCCAATGCCGAGATCCCGCATTACTACCTGAGCACCTCTATCAATATGACATCAGCCCTGCGTTGGCTTGAAGAACAAAATCGCAACAGAACGATCGAAGATCGCATCTTGCCAGCAGCCTTGTTGATACGTGCCGTCGTGCATGTACTCCGGGAAGTCCCGCAGCTGAACGGTTTTTGGATGGACGACCAATTGCAGTTGAGCGAGGCTATCAATCCCGGCATCGCGATAGCACTCCGTAAAGAGGGGCTCATCACCCCCGCACTTTTGAATGCAGAGCATATGGACCTGGATGCCACGATGCGTTCGTTTACCGATCTCATTACCCGTACGCGTTCGGGCAAACTCCGCAGCAGCGAGATCACGCAGCAGACGATTACCATTACAAACCTCGGCGATCTCGGTGTGGAGCGTGTCTATGGTGTTATCTATCCTCCTCAGGTAGCGTTGGTGGGATTCGGACGCATCATGGATACACCGTGGGCCGAGGGGGATGCGCTCAGTGTGCGCAAGGTGATACAGGCGACACTTGCGGGCGACCACCGCGCAACAGACGGACGGACAGGAGGAGAGTTTTTGAATAAACTGGACCAGATTTTACAGAGACCGGAGGAGTTGCTATGAGTGCCGAAGAGATAAAAGAGATCATCATCAGAGAGATCCTGGAGATCGCGCCGGAGATGAGTGAAGGGGATATCGATTCCGATGCACATATCCAGCGTTCGCTTGAGATAGATTCGTTTGATTTTTTGCGCATACTCACCGCGCTCAATAAAGCCATCGGTGTAGAGGTGCCGGAAGCCGATTATGGCAAAGTCGATACGCTGAACCATATGGTGGACTATTTTGTCAGACATTTGGAAAAACGCTGAAGATGATCTGTAAAATATTAAAAGCGGAATGATCAACATTATGAAACAGTGGCGAATGATCGATACCGGGCTGGGAGAGGGAGCATGGAATATGGCCGTGGATGAAGCACTGTTGCAATGCTACACCCAGGAAGAGTTGCCGATCCTGCATCTCTACCGCTGGGAGAACACGATCAGCCTGGGGCGCTTTTCGGCTCTGGAAAAGAGTGTGGATATCGGGCAGTTGAGAAAGCATAATATCGGCTGTGTCCGCCGTATGAGCGGCGGCGGCATTCTGGTGCATGGCAGTGACCTCTCCTATTCGCTCATCCTCCCCCGGAACAGATGCAAAGAGGGGGTGAAGGCAAATTACCGCTATTGGTGCACGTTTTTGCTGCGTCTGTATGAAAAACTGGGACTAAAGGCGCATTTCGTTCAGGAGTCGGGATTGGAGCAGCAACACTCCAATGTCTGTCTGGCCGGATGTGAACCCTATGATATCGCCATAGAGGGTAAAAAAATGGGAGGCAATGCCCAGCGCTATACACGCAATGTTCTTTTTCAGCACGGGAGTATACCGATGGATTTGAATGAAACGGTATTTCAATCGTTATTTTTGGAAGAGTCAGGTATGAAATCTGCCGCATCTCTTCAAAAATGCGGAGTTGAGATATCGTACGAGACCCTTGCCTCTCTCTTGACAGAGACATTTTGCGAAACCTTCGGAGCAGAGGTTCTCCCGAGCGCATTGAGTCAAAATGAAGAACAAAATGCAAAAGCGCTTTTTGGGAAGAAGTATACACAGGAAGGATGGAATCTCTATGCCAAAAATCTTTACTCCCAAGCCTGAATGGCTGCGCAAAAAGATCACGCCAAGCAGCCATCAGGCGATGAAAAACCTGCTGGGGGAGGGGAATATCCATACGATCTGCGAAGAGGCGCTCTGCCCCAATATCAGCGAGTGCTTTTCGCAAAAGGTGGCGACTTTTATGATCCTGGGGACAGAGTGTACGCGTGCCTGCAGTTTTTGTGCCGTAAGCAGGGACAGACCGATGCCCCCGGATCCTTTGGAGCCTGAAAAAATAGCCGATGCGGTTTTGAAGCTGGGATTAAAGCATGTCGTCATCACTTCACCGACCAGAGACGACCTTGAAGATGGAGGTGCAGGGCATTTTTGCAAAACAGTGCATGCGATCAGGACTCTGGATGATTCTATTGTGGTAGAACTGTTGATCCCGGATATGCAGGAGAATGATCAGGCACTGGAGTCCATCGCACGAAGCGGCGCAAAGATCATCGGCCACAACCTGGAGACCGTACCCAGACTCTACCATGTACGCAGAGGATCAGGGTATCAGCGTTCGCTTCGTGTTTTAGATAAACTTTTGGAATTGAACCCGGATTGTATCACCAAAAGCGGCATTATGCTTGGGCTTGGCGAGCGGGACGATGAAGTGATACAACTCATGGATGATCTTTTAAATGCGGGCTGCCGTTTTTTAAGCATAGGGCAATACCTTGCTCCCTCCCTGCATCATGCGGCAGTGGCCGAGTATGTCAGCCCCGAACGGTTTGAATTTTTTCGCAGAGCCGGGCTTGAGATGGGGTTTGGATACATCAAGAGTTCGCCGTATACACGCAGCAGCTATATGGCGCATGAATATTTGGAGGAGTCATGAAACAGTTTCAAACAGTTGTGATAGGTGCAGGTCCTGCGGGATATGAAGCGGCACTTGAGTTGGCTAGGGCAGGGGGTAAGACACTGCTTATCGACAAAAGCAAAGAGCATATCGGCGGCGTATGCCTCAATGAAGGATGTATTTCGACCAAGAACTATCTGCAGTATGCAGAGTTTGCGACCAGAGCTTCCTATTTTGGCGGTCGCGGACTTGAGCTGGAGATGAAAGGGTTGGATATCAAAGCGCTTGCCATCCATACCGCGTCACTCAAAGATGAACTTCGCACAGGCGTAGCATGGCTGCTTGAACAGGCCGGCGTTGAGATGCTTTACGGATCCGCATCGTTTATCGACGATTATCACATCAGCGTATCGGATGAAACCATAGCGTTTGATCACTGCATCATCGCAACAGGCTCAAAGACCCGGGAACTCCCTATACTTCCGATAGACGGCAAGCGTATCATTTCCAGCCGTGAAGTGTTCGAACTGCAAGCCCTTCCCAAATCCATCGTGATAGTGGGAGGGGGATTGATCGGATGTGAGTTTGCAACCTTTTTCAGCGCTTTCGGCGTAGAGGTGACGATGATCGTACGCGGCACCCAGCTGCTTTCAGGCGAGGATGAGGATCTCTCCAAAGCATTATTGCGGGCTTTTAAAAAGCGCTCTATTAATGTTCTGTTTTCGGCTTCAGTTTCAGAGGTACAAGTGGAGGGGGAGAGGGTAAAACTGGCTATACATGCCCAAAACGAGGAGCAGATCGAGTGCGACCTGGTACTCAGCGCTACAGGCCGCATACCCTATACGGACGGTTTACAGCTCGAAAATGCCGGGATCAGGCAAAGCGATAAAGGATTTATCGAGGTCAATAGTTCATTCCAGACGACCCGGGAGCATATCTATGCCGTCGGCGATTGCATAGAGACATTCGGCTATGCCCATACAGCCTATACGGAAGGAAGAGTAGCCTCGCACAACATCATCACGGGCGAAGCATTGACAAATACCCATGTCACACCCTCAACGATCTTTTCTGATCCTCAAGTTGCAACGTGCGGCTTGAATGAAAAAGAAGCCAAAAGACTTGGGATGGACATTGATGTAAAAAAAGCCTATTTCAAAGCGAATGCCAAGGCAAAGATAGTGGGAGATGATACAGGATTTATGAAGCTGATCCTCTCTCCACAGGATGGAACGGTTCTGGGGGCATCCGTCGTGGGAGCAGAAGCGGTGGAGATCATCCATCTGTTGAGTGCGGCAGTCGAGAGAAGAGTCACGCTCAAAGAGCTTACAGGAATGATCTATGCTCATCCTACCATATCGGAGAGCATACGGAATTTTTGATGTGAGGTTTTTTTGTTCCGGTGTTTTTGCATATTGTCATGCAAATGGCGGGATAGCAATCCCACCGATGATCAATCTGCACGATCACCCCTCGCGCGTGCTTTGGATGAGGCTTTTGAGCTCGCGTATCTCATCGCGCAGGGCTTGCAGGTGCTCGGCGGTATCGTCATGTGTATGGTGCATCTCACCGATGATCGCCTCCTCTGTATCATCTTTGAGGGCGCTCATGGCATCTACGACGATGGCGACGATGAGATTGACCATGATAAATGTGACCACAAAGATAAACGGTACAAAGAAGACCCATGCATGGGGATGTACCTCCATGATCGGACGCACGATACCCATCGACCACGACTCCAGCGTCATGATCTGAAAGAGCGTATAGAACGACGCGCCCAAAGTTCCAAACCACTCGGGGAATGTCTGTCCGTAGAGGTTCGTAGCCATAATGGCAAAGACATAGAAGATCAGGGTCATCAGCAGTCCGATCGACGCGATACCGGGTATCGTACCCAGCAGTGCGGCAACGATCTTTCGCATCTGCGGTACGACAGTGATCAGACGGAAGAGTCGGAAGACACGCAGGATTCTCAGTATCTCAAACCCGGCCGAAGCAGGCACAAGAGAAATCGCCACAATCACAAAGTCAAAAATACTCCAGCCGCTTTTGAAAAAAGCCGACCGATGCGCATAGATACGAAGCACGATCTCTGCTGTGAAGATCGCGATCACCACACGGTCAAAAATTTCCAACATTGCATGTGCGCCGCTTGAGAGGGTAGGGATGGTCTGTATCCCCATCGTGATACCGTTGAGGATGATAAGCAGCATGATAAACTGCACAAACCTTGTATGCTCGACTAAAGCAGTGATTTTTCCTTGCATAAAAACTCCATGAAATTTTTTTGCAATTCTATAGCATGAATGGTAAATGATAGCGTATGATTTTTATTTTTTGCGTCGCATATCCATGCATGTCCGTACTAAATTAGCTTCAAACCATATTTTGGATAAAATCAGAAGAAAATCATACAAATTTACGGAATAAAATATATGGCAATCAAAAAGACAGAACTCTACAGCTCACTATGGGCAAGTGCGGACGAATTAAGAGGCGGGATGGATGCGAGCGAGTACAAAAACTATGTGCTTACCTTGCTCTTTATGAAATATGTATCAGACAAAAAAAATGATCCCGATTCTCTCATCGTTGTGCCAGAGGGTGCAAGTTTTGAAGATATGGTTGCCCTTAGCGGCGATAAAGAGATCGGCGACAAGATCAACAAGATCATCGCGAAACTGGCCGAAGCCAATGG
>JACXUO010000087.1 GCA_014763885.1 Campylobacterales bacterium | reverse complement strand
TCGCAGTGCGATTCAACTCCATGCCCGGAAGGAATTTTGACTTTGAAATACCTGCGGGGTTTCCGCTTCGCTCCAACCGTGGATCCCCGGGTCGGAGCCCGAGGATGACGGAAGGAGGGAATAAACATTTCCCAGGTTCCGGTGGGTTGGCAAGCCCATCCCTACATTTGGTGCGTGATTACGCACCCTACGCGATAGATCCCCGGTGATTTTTTACTTTTTACTTTTTACTTTTGAATTTTTACTTTATGAAGATAAGTGGTGTCCCCACGAGGACTCGAACCTCGAGCTAGGCCTTAGGAGGGCCCTGCTTTATCCAGTTAAGCGATGAGGACGTCAGGCGTATTTTACCGAAATGAGATTAGAGTTTAGAAAAAGGGAAAGAGGGACTTCTATCAATAGACTTCTTTTCTGTGGGCGATCCTGATTACGGTGATCACAAGTAGATCATTTTCTTTTAGATAGACGATCCTATAATCACCTGCCCTTTTCCTAAACTTCCCTTTGTGTTTGCCTTGCAGTCTTTTATCGGTAGAAAATTTTCCATTTTGAAGATCAATGATCTTTGAAGCGATTAACTCCTGCGCTATTTTGGGCAATTTCAAAAACTCTTTTTCAGCATTGGATTCAAAAGCAACCTTATACACCGATACCGGCCTTTGCAAACACATCTTCAAGTGATACCACTGTGGTTTTTCCACTCTTTAGATCATCTATTCTCTTATCTGCAACCATTTCATCAAGCTTATCAAAATAAAGCTCTATGGACTTTTCTATAAGGCTTGTACGCGTTTTATCCAGCTCTTGTGCATATCCGTCCAAACTTTCTATCATCTCTTTCTCGAGACGAATATTTATTGCTTGTTTCATCATATATCCTTCATCTCATTTTGTATATACAATTGTAGTGCATAATAGAGAATATGTCAAGTGCTGAGCAGTCGCAGCCTGCTCTACCAACTGAGCTACGCGATCACATCAAACTGAAGAAAATAAGATCAAAACGCTAACGTTTTGTGAGTCGCATTATAGCAAGGAAAACTTAAAAAATGCAACTTTCGGTCTTCGATCCAAAAGAATTGGAAAGGAAGAGTGATTTGTTAGTTTTTGAAATTAAGTGTGATTCTCTCTTCATTTTTTTAAAAAAACGAAGCAAAAAATCGTCACCGCTCTCGCAACGCGACGGAAGTTTTTTGCACTTCTGCAAAACTTCCTGCTTACAAGGTCGTTCGGGGTGACAGTTTTTTATTCAATAAATATCTATGGGCGGACTCGACGATCCGCCCCTACAAATCACGAATTACTATTCACTCTTCACGAATGGCCAAAGGAAATGCCCCTGGGGTGCAGAAAATCGTTGTGGTTCATCCTTCGGCGGTGCACTCGTGCACATAGCCTACAGCTGTATACAAGTATACATCGCTTCCGGTTCCGAAGCTACAAACGTGAAACCGTTCACGTTTATTTAACGCTTCTCATTCTTTTGGTTCGGTTTCTTTTTTTGCGCACGAAAAACTCCGCTTCGAAGGTTTTGGTCACCTTCCCACCGAAACGGTAGACGCCATCCTCGTAGCTGACATAGAGCTCGTCGCCGCTTCTGGGCTGCACCCTCACCTGCCCCTCGAGTTTTCCCTCTTTGTGGTGGCGGATATAGCAGGCTACCATCCCCGTACCGCACGCCAGGGTCTCATCCTCCACCCCGCGCTCGTAGGTGCGCACAGAGAGGGTGCTGTTCTCGTACTTGCAGATATTGACATTGGCATTGTAGTTGTGGCGGAGGCGTCTCGCCTGTTCGATATCGAAATGTTCGATATCCTCGCGTATCGCCACCAGGTGCGGCACCCCCGAATCGATCAGCCACCAGGTCTCGCCATCCTCCTCGATATCGGTATTGATGATCCTGGGCTCCACCATATCACTGACCACATAGAAACCGTTAATCGTCGCACGGATCACCCCCGCCCCGGTCAGGAACTCCGCCCTGCCGTCTTTGCTGATCCCCTTCTCATGGGCGAAGTGCGCCACACAGCGCGACGCATTGCCGCACATATTTGCCTCGCTTCCGTCCGCGTTGTAGAACTCCCACTCAAAATCATACTCGGGATGAGGCAGGACCACCACCAGCCCGTCAGCCCCCACGCCGTTCTGCCGGTGGCAGAGCCTCCTCGCCAGATCGCTCCTGTCCGCCTTCTCCTGCGCGATCAGAATGACAAAGTCATTGCCGTTGCCCGAATATTTTGTTACTTTCATATCTATATCTCCTTTTTTCATGTTCGGGCGGACACGACGGTACCGCCCCTACACCATTTTTAATTTTTATTGCCCTGGAATCCATAACGGAGGTAACCAAATCTGCTCACAGCGTGGGCTGGCAAGCCCACCCTACAACATTTCGTCATCCTCGGACTTGATCCGGGGATCCACAGGCTGGACCAACTGAACCAACTTGATCACTACCTATTTTGGTGCGTGATTACGCACCCTACGCGATGAAATCCACATCTCCCTGCGACACGCTCAGGGCGAACGGAAAAAAGTAAAAAATCACCGGTAACCATATCGCCCCTACAAAATCACTATTCACTATTCACTATCGATCTCCCCGATTACCCGCTCGCACTCCACTTTGAGATGCGCCAGGTCCCCGGTATTGTCGATCAGGTAGGTCGCCCGGTCGCGTTTCTCGTCGATAGGCAGCTGTGCATCGATACGCTGGCGCGCCTGCTCCGCACTGTACCCCTCTCTCCGGATCAGGCGATCGAGCTGCTGCGCCTGCGTCGTGTAGACCACCAGGGAACGCCTGATCGGATAGCGGCCGCCCGTCTCGAAAAAGAGGGGGATATCGACCAGATAGGGTCTGCCCAGGGCATCCAGCCTCTGCGCCTCCTTCTCGATCTCCCGGTAGATCAGCGGGTGCAGCAGCGCCTCCAGCTCCCTGCGCTTCTCCTCATCCGCGAAGACCAGCGCCCCCAGTGCCTTCCTGTCGACCTTCCCCTCCCTGACAAAGCCGCTCCCGAAAAGCGCCGCGATCCGCTCATGCTGTTCATCCAGCACCCTGTGGGCGACCCTGTCCGCATCGATGATCTCAAAGCCCTCCGCGGCAAAGAGCTTCGCCACCGTGCTCTTGCCCGTAGCGATCCCCCCGGTCAGTACAATCGCATATTCAAATGCCATCCGCTACCACTCCCGCAGCGTCTCGCGCTGCATCCGATCATACAGGTAGATATCCGGCCTGAACTGCAGCGTCCCGTTGTAGTCCACAAAGGCGGTCAGATAGACGATATCGACAGGGACCTGCTGCTCCAGCTTGAGGTGTTCGTTGCGGCTCCCCTCCAGCCTTTTGAGCGCCTTCTCGTAGTCGACATTGGGATCGTTCTGGGCAAAGAACCTCAGCATCTCCATGGGCTGCTCCAGGCGGATACAGCCGTGGCTGAAGGCTCTGGAGGAGCGATCGAAGAGCGACTTCGCCGGCGTATCGTGCATATAGACCGTAAAGGGGTTGGGGAAGAGAAACTTCACCTTCCCCAGCGCATTGTCATCCCCCGGCGGCTGCACGAAGCGGAAGGGGAGATTTTTCGTATAACGGTAGTTCGCCCAGTTCACCTCCCCGCCGCCGATCCTTCTGGCATCCCTGCCCCACCCGCTGTAGATATGGATCCCCTCTTTGCGCATTGCACCGGGGTTTCTCAGCAGCTTGGGGATCATCTCCTTCTGGATGATGCTTTTTGGCACGTTCCAGTTGGGGTTGAGCACGACCGTCTCCACGACATCGGAGAAGACCGGCGTGGGGTTTTTCCGTTTGCCGATCACCACCTTCATCTGGCGCTCCACTGCGCCGCTGTGCTCGATAGCAAGCATGAATGCCGGGATATTGATCACGATATGGCGGGTCGTACAGCGGGGAATCAGCCACTTGATGCGGTCGAGGTTGAGACGGAGGATATCGATACGCTCCTGCAGCGTCATATTGAGCGCCTGCATCGTCTGCGGGCCGATCACCCCGTCACTCTCCAGGCCGTGGCGCGCCTGGAACGCCTTCACCGCGGCCTCCATGCAGCCGTCATAGCGCGTACTCTCCTCCGCGCACCCCTTGTAGTCTCCCAGCAGCCTCAGCCGCTCACGGACCAGTGGGACGTTCTCCTGCTCTGTGCCCCGTTTGATCACGCGGGTGTAGGGGATCGGCGCCCACTCTCCTCTCTCCTGCAGCTCCAGGTGCCCGATCAGCTTCTCCCTGAGCGCGTCGTAGCGGTAGCTTTTAGGCTCTGCTCCCTCGAAGGCATCCTCCAGGCTCCCCTCCAGTATGGCCTCCTGCAGCAGCGTCACAGGGTCTGCCTGCGGCTTGTAGGGAACCCACCCTGCATGGATCCCCTCCCCCTTGAGGTTGTGCAGCTGCGCGCCGAAGGCACCCCAATTGATGCTCCCGTAGAGCACATACTCCGCATAGCGGCGGTAGAGCCTGGAGATCTCGAACTCCAGGTCGACCTTCTCCCCAAGGGAGGCGCCGCTTTCGTAGAGCGCCTCTCCCTTCGCCTGCAGCGCCAGGCTCTCCTGCTTCAGCGTGCCGGAGTGGTCGAACGTACGGTCACTCCCGATCTTCGCGAAAAGCGCCTGCGCCAGCGCAGAGAGCCCCTCATCCTTCGTCCAGACAGGGACAAAATAGAGCTGGGTATAGAGCGTCTTGAGGAAAGGTTCGCCTCCCGGAGCCGCGAAACGCTCCAGCATCACCTCCGATGCGGACTCCTGGTAGGCGATCTCCGAAGCGTGCGCATACGAAAAAAAGAGCGCAAAAAGCACTGCCGCAATGGCAGCACGTGTCTCAGAGAGACGGTTGGATCGTTGCATAGTCATCTTCATCCCTTGCTTTTTTGTGAGGGTAGCACATCACACCCCAAAAAGAGTTAAATCGGCGCTTTCTATCGCTAGGAAAATGTCACTCCAGGAGATCCGCATACCCCTGCGCCGCATCGATCTTCAGCTTGCCGTCGATCTTGCAGAGACGCGTATCCCCTCTCTTGTAGGCCTTTTTGAGCTTTTTGAGGAGCTTCTCCTTCTCTTTCTCATTGACGATACGCTGCTCCCTGAAAAAACGTTTGGCACCGATCCACTCCCGCAGCGTTTGGGCCTGGCCCTGCGCTTTGACATCGGCCTCGATGAGCTCCTCCTCTCCGCAGGCGGGCTCTTCGGCTTTCAGCTGCTCGATACGGTGCTGATAGAGAGAACGCATCTCCGAAAATGCCGACTTGAGAAGGTCGATCTCCCCCTTCAGCGTCGTGGAGATCTGCCGGTTGCTCTCCTTGAGATCCTCCACTGTCTCTTTGAGTACGGCGATCGTCTCGTCCTTCGCCGCCAGCAGCTTCCGGTACTCTTCGGGGAGCGCTTTGCTTTTGGGGGAGGAGGGTGCAGCCGGCCTGTTTTGCGCCGCCGCAGGAGATCCCTGGGGAGCCGGCTCTACCGTCTCGTTGTCAACCACGATGTAAAGCTTCCCCTCCACCTCCCTGGCGGTCAGTATCCCCTTTTTGATCTTCGCATAGACCGCCTGCCTGGAGATACCAAGGGTCTTGGCATACTCCGCAGGCTTCATCAATGTTTCCATCCGCTCTCCTCGTTACACTGTTGTAGTTTTACACTTTTGTCAATCATAACATAAGTTTAATGAAAGGAGCGGGCAACGAGCGCAGCTGGGGCTGCCAGTGAGCAGTGAG
>JACXUO010000016.1 GCA_014763885.1 Campylobacterales bacterium | reverse complement strand
TACCCTCTGAAATATGCGAACGATTGTAATACTTGTTGAATGCCCTTCTGCTCATACTTTAAGATACCTTTTTGGTTCTTAAAGTTTACCAGACCCCAAGCAATATCATTAACCGCTTTGCCGCACAAGTCAAATTTGATACCGACAGCCTGTTTGCATTTGACAGTGCCAAATTGATGCCTTCTGCCGGTGCGGCACTGGATAAGCTTGTACGGGATATCAAGTCGTGCCCTGATCAAGTGAAACATATTCGGATCATAGGACATACGGACAGGATAGGGGCCAAGGCATACAATCAAAAACTCTCTCTAAAACGTGCCAGAGCAGTAGCTGGTTATCTTCAGAAGCAGGGCGTTACCGTACCCATAGATGTAGAAGGACGGGGTTCCAGCGAGCCGGTAACAAGAAAGTGTCGCGGCAGACTCTCGTCAAAACTGATTCAATGTTTACAACCTGATCGCAGAGTGGTAGTCGAATTGTTAAACAGCGACAATCGTTATTAATCGTTTTTTTAGGAGAAAAAAATGGGAAAAGTAATTCAACTGATAACAAAAGGTGCCACTGAACAGGTATCCACGGTAGAAGCAGGTGCGGGCAGAGTTGCAAATACACTGATCATCAAGGCGCAGCCGGGTGTGAAATATGAACTAAGGGATGCTGCTACAAAATTCGCACCGCAACAGTTGTTGGTCATCCGTCAGGGAAAAGATCTCTGGATAAAACTGGAGGATGGTGAAGAAGATGAGTTAAACACAACGGATGCTCCGGATATTATTATTGAAAATTACTATGAAGATGCCTCTGGCAGCCTTATCGGACTCTCTGAAGATGGAGAGTACTATGACTATGCCCCGCAGGAAGGGACCAGCGATCTCTATGCTTCCAATATGGATGATGGTGAATTCTCCTACCAGAGTTTAGGGTATGCTGATCTGCCCGGAGAAACCAACTGGGTCCCTCTCATACTGGGTGCACTTTGGCTGGGAGGTCTGGCGCTTGCATCCAATGATGATGATACCAAAGCACCTGATGTGTTCAACCCCCCTGAAGCACCTGACGCTCCCGACATGACGGACGATACCGATACCGGCGCAAGCAATACCGACAACAATACGGCTGACAGCACTCCTGACTTTGAGATCGCTCCGCCGGCAGAGGGAGAAACGCCCAATCTTTATATAGACGGGGAGCTTGTCCCCTCAACCTTTGATCCTGTAAACAATATCATTACCCCGGTGGATCCTCTTCCTGACGGCCCGCATACCGTTACGGTAACAGTGACTGATTCCCATGGCGAATCTCCACAGTCTCCCGGATTGGATATCATTATCGATACGACACCGCCTGCGCTGACCGCACTGCTTGATCCCGCTTCGGATAGCGGTGTAGTGGGTGACGGTATTACCAATGATACGACGCCGACGATCAGCGGAACAGGGGAAGAGGGAGCCGCTATCCGTGTGGTGATCAACGGCGAAACGCTCACTACGACAGTTGATTCCGGCGGCAATTGGTCAGTGACACCTACAGTCCCGCTGGATGATGGATCCTATACCGCGGCAGTGAGCGAAACCGATATTGCAGGCAATACAACCACAGCGGATGTGCCTGTGGTGATCGATACGACGGTGAATACGGTCAGCATAGAGGGAATTGACGAAGATACCGACACAGCAGGTGATTTCATTACTACCGACGGTGACGGCCTGACGGTATATGCGTCCCTCTCCTCTACGCTGGCTGCGGATGAACAACTCTGGTGCAGCAATGACAATGGTGCAACCTGGATCGATATCAGCAGTTTCGTAAGCGGAACGGATGTCAGTTACCATGATGATGCCCTGACAAGTACGACAACGGTGATGATGAAAGTCGAAGATACGGCAGGCAACAGCGCAGAAGATAGCCAGCTCATTACCATCAATACTGTTCCGGGGGCTCCCACTACCACCGTGGATATCAATAGCATCACTGTTGACAGCGGTATCGTGGGTGACTTTATTACCAATGACAATGACGGTCTGATGATAGGCGCGACACTCTCAGCACCACTGGCTGCAGGCGAGACACTTTGGTACAGAACAGATGGCGGAGCCTGGATAGATATCACCGGTTCTATCGATGTGGATAACATAACTGTCAATTACTATGACAGTTCATTGACAAGTACCGATGTTGTACAGATGAAAGTAGTGAATGGCACCGGTGATGGCCCGACAGCCTCCCAGCTTGTTACGATCGACACGACCGCTCCGCTGGCTCCGACCGTTGCTATCACTGAAGATATAAACAATGACGGCTATATCAATGCAGGTGAACTCAGCGGCAATGTAGATGTACGAATCATCCTTCCGTCGGGTACCGTGGAAGGTGATACCGTCAACGTGACCGACGGCACAACGCCGCAGACATTTGTGTTGACCGGGACGGATATCACCAATGGTTATATCGATACGTCTTTTGCTTCTCCTGGAGAGGGCAACACGATCACTGTCTCCGCAACCGTGACCGATATCGCAGGCAATACGGGCCCAAGCGGAAGTGACAGTGCGGTACTTGAGACTGCAGCTCCTGCTGTTATCAATGCAACCGCCAATGTATCGGAAGAGGGCTTGCCAGGGGCAGTATCAGATATGACGGGTACTCCTACGGATACTACGAATGCGGCAACGGTATCAGGCACGATCTCTATCAGCGATGCATCCGGTGTCTCCTTGGTGGCTGTGAGCGGACCGGCCGGTTTGACTTCCGGCGGGGTTGCTGTCACATGGAGCGGCAGTTTTGCCGGAGGCGTATAGACACTGACCGGTATGGCGGGGACGACTACGGTGGCTACACTGACACTGGATACCGCAGGGAATTACACCTTTACGCTGCTGGAGCCGTTTGACCATCCGGTTGCAGATGCAGAGGATATCCTGGCGCTCGGTTTCAGCGTGACAGCTACGGACATACACGCAAATACAAGCACACCCGGCACCCTGACGATCAATGTCGAAGATGATATGCCTCTGGCGGCGGATGCTAAGACATTTGTCATGGAGAAACAGCCCGATACGGCTGAAGGATCGTTTGTTGTCAGCTTCGGTGCGGACGGCGGCTATCTATCGGAGATCTCATTTGACGGCGCAACATACACTTACGATATTGATACTGACATTGTCACACCAAGCGGAAGTTCTCCGTTGGTGGAGAGCTGGAGCTTCAATGCGGACAACGATGAGCTGACGATCAACACAACACTCGGTGAAACCTTTGTGGTGGATATGCATACCGGGGAGTACAGCTACGCAGCATTGGGTGCTGATGAACAGGTAGGGCCGGAAGTCAATGTCAACCCCTCTGCAAGCCTGCTGGGGATCGCCAATGCGGAAGCACTGGGACTTATCGATATCGGTATGAACCAGATGTTCACAGCGACGGATGCCAACAATGATATCGAAGAGGTGGTAGTGAGAGCCGACAGCGCTATCAATATCGGGCTCTTAAATTATTATAATCTTACCTGGTCTGAGGAGATGGCAGCCGAGTTTGGTTTGAATGTCGTAGAGACGAATGATATCCTTAATCTCATATTGCTCACCACGCAGAGCTATTCACAGCTGACGATCACATCCATAGACGGAGGCCCGATCGATAACCTCCAGCTCAATGAGTTTTTGGCGACCGTCTATGTAGACCAGACGGGGCTGAATCTCCTCTCACTCGGCCTCTTGCCGGAGCTATCCATCACGGCGACCGATTCACTCGGGAATTCAGATACCGATACCGAACAGGACGTGCTCGGTCTCAGCCTGCTTGCCCCTTCCGGCAGCTCAGCCAATATTATCGAAGGAACCGGAGGTGATAATGGTCTCAATGGAGGTGCGGAGGATGATCGTATCTATGGCTATGGTGGCAATGATACACTCAACGGCGGCGAAGGCAATGACCTGCTGCGCGGCGGCAGTGGCAATGATGCGCTTAACGGCGGTTCAGGAAATGATATTCTCATAGGAGGCAAAGGCAACGATACCCTGAGCGGCGGCAGCGGGAATGACACCTTTATATGGGAAGAGGGAGACGAAGGGACTCCTGGCTCACCGGCTGCCGATACCATCACCGATTTCAACAGGCAACCGGTGAGCGGCGGCGGTGATATCCTCAAGCTCGGCGGCCTGCTGCAGGGTGAGCTTGCAAGAGGAAATACGGTAGGGAACCTGACGGATTATATGCATTTTGTACCTTCCGGCGAAGATACGATACTCTATATCAGCACCACGGGCGGGTTCTCCGGCGGATTTGCTATGGGAGCAGTAGATCAGCAGATTACATTTACCGGAGTGGATCTTATAGGAGACTTTACCACCGATGAAGAGGTGATCGCTCAGCTGCTTGCAAACGGCAACCTGGTCGTTGATCAGGAGGCCACAGCCAGCGACCAGCTCAATGGGGTGACAACATTTGACGCGGTGATCGTTGACAATGACGGCGATACCGCCTCCACTTCCGTCACCTTCGATACCCGTGATCCGGCAGCTCCGATCCCCGGAAATGTCGCACCGGTAGTCCAGGATGATGCGACATCCCTTCTTGGTCTGGTGGGGCTCAACCTGCTTGATCTCATCGATCTGGAGTCACAGGCATTCGCCGCGGCCGATGAAAACGGCAACCTCCGTTCGGTGGTGATTGACTATGTCGGAACAGTGGATGTTTCGCTTGAAGATGCGGTATTCACCGCTTCGCAGAAACTGGCAGAGGAGCTGGGGCTTACCTTTACAGTGGTGAGCAGCCCGGGCGTACTCGGACTTGTCGCTCCGACCTCTATCATTACCATCACCGCACTGGACGGCGGAAATATCGACAATCAGGCGGTGAACGAGCTTCTTGCCACGGTCCGCCTTGAATCAAGTACCAATCTTCTTGGACTTGTGCCTACCCTGGATGTCACTGTGCTTGGCTCTTTTGAGATTACCGCAACAGACAGCGAAGGGCTTACCACCACAGAGAGTGTAACCACCCTGGCAAACGCAAATGTGCTGGAAGGGCTTTTGGGCGATGAGGGCAACCCTGACATTATCGAGGGAACCGCTGAGAACGATACCCTGAACAGCAGTGCCGCAGGAGGTTCGGATGAACGTCTCTATGGCCACGAAGGTGACGATACTATCAATGGCGGTGACGGAAATGACCTGATCCGCGGTGGTGCGGGCAATGATAGCCTCAATGGCGGTGATGGCAACGATATACTGATCGACGGCAACGGTGCAGATACCTTCAGCGGCGGTGCAGGCGATGACTGGATCGTGATATCCGATACCTCGTCGTTTGTCTCCATTGACGGAGGGACAGGTGTAGATACGCTTTTCCTCTCCGGCAGCGGCATGACACTTGACCTCTCCGGAATCAGCGGCATTACCGTTACCAGTATTGAGAAGATCGATCTTGAAGGGACCGGGGACAATGCGCTTATCCTCAGCTATAGCGATCTGCTTGATCTTAGCGAAAGCAGCGACATTCTCTATGTCACAGGCGATAGCGGCGACAGGGTTACCCTGTCAGAAGAGACATTTATAGGGACAGATACCGTTGACGGGGTTACCTACAATACCTACGATATAGGCGGTACAGCTGCAGCGGATATCTGGGTGCAGCAGGGCGTCACGGTGCTATAGAGTATCATTTACAAAGGGGAGGAGGGCTCGCTTCTCCCCACTTCAGAGAGTGTAAAACAGCCTCTGTAAGTTTGGCATTGCCAAACGTCCTCACTCAATCTTCATACCTCATCATAAAATCAATATTCCCATCCCTGCCATCCTGATACCAGATCGAAGTCCGGCATGACAGACTCAGGATCTAGTCGAATAGGAACGAAATTTAAGGGATTCTGAATCAAGTTCAGAATAACAAACCCTCTATTTTGGTGCGCGGTTACGTACCCTACACGAAAAGCACTACGGTTTCATCTCTCGAAAGTATGAGCGGGGAGGGAAGACCCTTATGAGCCAAGCGCCTCTTTGATCCTCTCTGCCACCTTTTCGGAGCTGCTTCCCAGCACGATCTGAATCGTCTGTCTGTCGGGGCGTATCACTCCTTTGGCGCCCAGTGCCATAAAATCCTCGTCTTTGAGGGCACTGCTGTCATTGACACGCATACGGAGTCTCGTGATACAGGCATCGGTATCGAGGATATTTTCTGCTCCGCCCAGTGCGGCAATAAAGGCTTCTGTCTCCTCATTGCTTTGGATTTCTTTGTTATCTTTTGCTTCTTGAAATATCTTCAGTTTCAGCACTCTGATCGTGTAGTAGCTTGTGAAAAAATAGATCATTGCAAAGACCCCGCCAAGCGGAAGGATAAGCAGCGGGTTGGTCGCCAGTTTGTAGTTGATGAGATAGTCGATGAAGCCTGCGGAGAAACCGAACCCGGCATGGATATCCAGCATCTGTGCTGCTGCCAGTGCCAAACCGGTAAGCAATGCATGCAGCAGGAAAAGCAGCGGTGCGACAAACAAAAAGAGGAACTCCAGAGGCTCGGTGATCCCTGTCAGGAAGGAGGTGAAAGCCACGCCGGCAAGGATCGCTCCTGCTTTTCTGCGGTAGGAGTCCGGGGTATTGAGGTAGATCGCCAGTGCCATGGCAGGCAGCCCGAACATCATCACCACATAGAACCCCGCCATGTAAACACCTGCACTCTTGTCTCCTGCAAAGAAGCGGTGAAGATCGCCGTTAGCCACGACTTCGACTCCGTCTTTTAGATAGGTGTATTCGCCCAGCTGGAACCAGAAGACCGAGTTGAGAATATGGTGCAGCCCAACCGGGATAAGGGCACGGTTGAGCGTACCATAGAGGAAAGTCCCTGTCTCTTCCAGTCCGATGATAAGGTTGGAAAAGCTGTCGATCGCCCCCTGGGCATAGTGCCAGAAATACCCCGCCAGTATCCCCACGCCGATCGCAGCGATCGCAGTGATGATCGGGACAAAACGTTTGCCGCCGAAAAAGCCAAGAAACTCGGGAAGTTTGATCGCATGATAGCGGTTGTAGAGGGTACCTGCGATCACTCCGATGATGATCCCGACAAAAACCCCCATGTTGACCTGCTCATCGATAGTGACATAGACCGCTTTGGCGATCAGCACGCCGATCGCCCCGGAGAGCGCAGCGGCACCGTCGTTATTCTTTGCCAGGCCGTAGGCGATGCCGATACCAAAGAGAAGGTCAAGATGCGAGAAGACCGCTTCGCCCGCACTCTTCATAATGGCTGCGACTTGGCCATCGAAAATATCGCCAAAGCCCAGCCGAAGCAACAGTGCCGCCACGGGCAGCACCGCGATAGGGGTCATCAGGGCTTTCCCGATCTTCTGGAAAAGACTAAACATCTCTTATCCTCTCCTTGATCTGTCCGATACGTTTTCCTGAGACAGAGAGTGTGCGGATACCGGTTTCAAGAAGCCGCGGGATCGCCCGTGTATCCCCTGCAAGTTCGCCGCAGAGACTCACGGGCCTGGTCGATTCTTTTATGATCTGTCCGATAACATTAAAAAGTATCGGGGAAGCGGGATCGATCTTTAGGGTAGGGTGGGTACGCTCGACGGCAAAAAGGTACTGTGCCAGGTCGTTGGTGCCGATGGAGTAGAAATCCACAAGATCGTTGAACTCCCGGAGCGCAAAGAGTACAGAGGGAACCTCGATCATCATGCCGAAACGCAGGTTGTCGATGGGGATATCTTTTTCAAGGGCGATATTCAGGGCAAAACTTTTGGCTTCCCTGAACTCCTCGGGGGTGCTGATCATCGGGAACATCACTTTGATCGGTCTGTTCTCAGCAGCAAGGAAGATCGCCTCAAGCTGTTCCTCAAGGAGTTTCGGCTCGCTTTTCAGCAGCCTGATACCGCGAATTCCCAGAAAGGGGTTCTGCTCTTTGGGGATATCGATATAGGGAAGTGCTTTGTCCCCGCCTACATCAAGGGTACGGACTGTGATGTCCTCAAAGAGATCAAAGATCGCGCGATAGGCTTTGACCTGGTCCCTGACGATCGGTTTATGTGTTTTGAAAAGAAACTCCGAACGAAGCAGGCCGATACCCTCTGCCCCCTCCTCTTTCGCAGATTTTGCCGAGTCAAGGTCGGAGACATTGGCAAAGACGCTGATCTTCTCTCCTTCTTGTGTGATGGCAGGCTTGAAACGGTTTTGGCGGATTTCGAACTGCAGTTTCTCATCCTCGTTCTGTCGTTTAAAGGCATGGATAAGATCATCCGGGGACGGTTGGAGGACGATCACACCGCTGTAGGCATCCAGGATCACCTTCTGCGCCTCTTTATTCAGCGGTTTCTCCAGCAAAATCGAGGGGATCCCCGAAGCACGCAGAAGGATCGCAGTGTGGGAGGTTAGAGAGCTGTTTGTAAGCACAACACCAAGCACTGTACTGTTTTCCAGAATCTTGATCTGGCTGGGAAGCAGGTCATCCGCACTCAGGATAAACGGGGTTTTGGGCAGCGAAACCTGATAGTCATACCCCATCTGTTTTTTGACTCGGTAAAGCAGGTCGTTGAGATCTGCGATCTTCGCCGCATGCCGGCCATGTTTGAGCAGCGCTTTTTCTACTTCAATGCGTGCGCTGAAATCCTCAAGTGTATCGATCTCCTCAACCAGAGAGAGGAGCAGGGCTTGTTGTGCCAGATAGATATGCGCATCGGCATCTTTTTTGGAATTGGCATAGAGCTTTTCGAGCTCCGCGGCACTCTCTTTGATCGCCTCTTCGAAAGAACGCAGTGACCGGTGTCCTCCCTCTTTGACTGAAAAAACATGCAGGTTTCCTACCGCAATCCCCTCGCTGATGATCTCGCCGGGGTATGTAGGACTCTGATAAGAGGTGTCACGCTTTTTGATCTGTCTGGGATCTCTCTCTGCGTTCATGAGAAGTGTAAACGTTTGCCTGAGTATCTCAAGCGCTTTTTTCGCATCCTTTCCGTGTGCAGTCAGCGTGAATGTATCCTCTCTGTCAAGATTGAGTGAGAGGATCGCATTGACCGCTTTGGCATTGACTCTTTTGCCCGAGAATTCGATATGAATGTCACAGGCGAATTGTTTGGCCTCGGTGGCGAATTTCGCTGCAGGCCTGAGGTGAAAGCCGTTGACAGAGGTAACAGTGAGCGTACTTGAAAGCGGTTTGTAGAAAAGAGTTCTTAATGACTTCATTGGATACTTTGCATATGGATTTTTCAAAGTATACCAAAATCTTCGCCTCTGCTTTATTTTCCCGAAAGGGTATCCTCAACGAAAAAATGAAAATATTTGCTATACTCTTATAATATAACCATAATAATAGATGAGGAATCTTATTGAAATATCTAATAGAGTTTATAGAAGCCAAAGATGTTGAAAAAACATTGATATTTGAGCATCTTAAGTGCACGGCTGAAGAGGCGCAGCTGATCCAGTATGTCTGTTTGCGGTATGTCAAGGGGCTGGAAGAGGTACCGGTTATTGAGATGCTGCAGGATAACTTTTCCGGAGAGGAGTATGCGTATCTCAAAGAACTGAAACTGGTAAAAAACCTGCTTGACCTCGGATGGATCATACAGGTGAGCTTTGGACAGGTAAAAGCACATGATGCATCAACACTGGAGCTGCTGAGCACCTCGGTGACGCCGAGCATTTCTCTCCTTAAACTTCTGGAAGAGGGTTCACTGGAGATCTACCTGCCCGATATCAAGCCCTATACGGATCATCTGGAGTATCTTCAGGATCAGTTTGATATGGTCACCCTCCTGCATAAGATCGCTACGTATCGGCAGGGGTTTGCCGATAACTCACTCAGTATCGGCCGGCTTAAAAACAAACTGAACCTGCTTACGACACGTATCGAGGAGCGGGTGAAACTGACCGAAACGCCGATTGTCGTGGAGGAGTTTTTCAAAGAGAAGGATCTGGATGAAAAAGAGCAGCGTATCTTTCTGGCGCTGCTCAAAGAGGAGTACAGCGGCGGTGAAGGGCAGTTCCGGGATATGAATACGCTCATTGAGCTGATCAGTTTTGATGAGTATGAGAAGATCAAGAACCGTTCTCTGCTCGAAGACGGTGCAAAACTCATCACAGAAGAGATCATCGATTATGAAGAGATACTCAATATGTTCGGGGGTGTCAGCCGTTCATTCTATCTGCAGGAGGAGGTGATGCAGCGTATTATCCATCCGAGCAAAAAGAAGAAGGTCACCAAACTCAAACTCGATGCACTGGTGCAGGAGCAGGAGCTCTTTGAGTATCTCAAGCCGACTACGACGCTGGATGATGTCGTTTTGCATCCCAAAACCAGGGAGACGCTGGACAACCTGATCAAGCAGGTGGACAAAGAGGTCTTCAGGAAACTCAAAGAGTGGGGGATCAAAGACAAGCGCAAAGGGATCGATGCGCGCATCATCTTTTACGGCAGTGCGGGAACGGGCAAGACGATGACGGCGATGAGCCTGGCAAAGACACTCAAGCGGCCGATCCTCTCCTTTGACTGTTCAAAGATCCTCTCGATGTATGTGGGAGAGAGCGAAAAGAATGTACGGCGCATTTTTGACGAGTTCAAGGAGTTGAGCCAGAAAGCGAAAGTGGAACCGATCCTTCTGCTCAATGAAGCCGACCAGTTCCTAAGCAGCAGGACCGAGGGGACGGGCAGCAGCGCGGACAAGATGCACAACCAGATGCAGAATATCTTTCTTGAGCAGATCGAGCGCTTTGAAGGGATACTGATCGCCACGACCAACCTGCTGGGCAATATCGACAAGGCCTTCTCACGGCGCTTCAACTACAAGATCGAGTTTAAAAAACCGGGGAGAAAACAGCGTTTGAGGCTCTGGCAGTTCATGCTCCCCGAGAATGCGGACTATACGGAGGATTTTGATCTTCAGACACTGGCTGCGTATGACCTGACGGGGGGTCAGATCAACCTGATCATCAAAAATACCGCCTACAAAGTCGCCGTCAGGGAGGAGAGCATCTTCAGCAGCCAGGACTTCCTCGAAGAGATCGAAAAAGAGCTCGGCAGCAGTTTTGATGGAAGCAAGAGCATGGGGTTCAAAATCTAAGCAGTTCTTTACTGCGTGATGACCTCTGCTCCGGCACTTTTGAGTGCCTGGATGCCGCCTTTGACATTGACCGGGGTAAATCCGTGCTTTTCCAGGATGCGTGAAGCGGCGACGCTTCTGTTGCCGCTCTGGCAGTAGAGAAGGATCTTTGTCTTTTTTTTCTCTGCAAGCTTATCGATGTGGCGGTCGAGCTGCTGCAGCGGTATCAGTGTCGCATCTCTCAGGTGCCCCTCTTTGTATTCGGGGACGGTTCTGACATCCAGGAGCGTGAGATTTTCATCACTCTCTATCATCACAACAGCTGTTTGGGCATCCACGGAGAGGAAATTGGCAAGTATCCACCCTTTGGTATAGGCAAACCAGAAGAGCAGGCCTGTCAGTGCGGCCCAGTAGAGTATATTGGTGATTTTCTTATCTTTTTTCATTAAATACGACCATTTTTTTTGTTAGTGTATCACACATTCTTTATTGTAGTTGATAATAGGTTTAATTATATATTTTACTTATGAGATATTTTTGTTTCACTTAGTTACAGCACACAATTCATGCAATTTCTATACAACACTACACAATGACTTTAATTAACTTTTCGCTATATTAATTCCATATTCTGAGAATTCTCTGCCCTTTTAACTGGGGAGGAATGATTTAAAGTAAGGGATTAATAATGACTCATGTAATTACAGAACACCCGTATTTTGGTGTATTTCTTCTGTTTGCACTTACTGCGGTTGCCTTCCCGGCGACCCTGTTCGCAGCACGTTTTGTAAGTAGAAAGCTTGCAAGGCTCGACACTGAAAAACTTAAGCTTACGATCTACGAATGTGGACCGGAGGTAACCAAGCAGCCAAACACGATCTCTGCACAGTTCTATCTGATAGCGCTGCTCTTTATCCTGTTTGACGTAGAGATTATCTTTATGTTCCCATGGGCGATTGACTTTAAGCTGTTGGGATGGTTCGGATTCGCTGAGATGATTCTGTTTATCCTTTTGCTTGCAATCGGATTTATTTATGCATGGAAGAAAGGAGCACTTGAATGGCACAGCATCAAGTAAATTATGCCTCATCAGCAGGCTTGCCGATAGCATTGACTACGGTAGATCATTTAGTAAACTGGGGGCGTTCGAACTCACTTTGGCCACTGACCTATGGTTTGGCATGTTGTGCGATCGAGATGATGGCTGCGGGTGGTGCAAGATATGACTTTGACCGTTTCGGAACGATCTTCAGGGCATCACCAAGACAGTCAGACGTGATGATCCTTGCAGGGACGCTTTCCAAAAAACACGCTGAGTTTGCCAGAAGACTTTATGACCAGATGGCAGAGCCGAAATGGGTCATCTCCATGGGGTCATGTGCAAACACAGGAGGGATGTTCAATACCTATGCAACCGTACAGGGTGTAGACCGTATCGTACCGGTGGATATCTATCTTCCGGGATGTGCTCCCAGACCTGAGACACTGCAGTATGCATTGATGATGCTTCAAAAGAAGATCAGAAAAGAGTCAGCGAACATGAATAAGAATACAAAACAGAACTTGAGGTTAGTGTAATGAGAAAATATACGCCAAAAGACAATGTACAGGGGAAATCATACTACACGGACAGATTCTGGGTGGCACCGCGTGTACCGAGAGAAGAAGTAGAAGAGGGTTCACACTTTGAGGCCGTGGTAAATGCACTTGGCAATCAGATAAAAGAGTCCTATATCGAAGTAGGCCAGCTTGTCGTCCATATCGATGCATCGGAAAACTTTTCTGTGCTGAAGACACTCAGAGACGAGTGCGGTTATAAGCAGTGCTCGGAGCAGTCTGCGGTAGATTATCTGGCACAGGATGGGGAGTTTGAACTTTTCTATCAGCTGCTGAACCATACTGAAGCAAAGAGAGTAAGGGTTGTATGCCGCATCAAAAAAGGTGAAGCGATCGAGAGTGTCGTACCGCTCTTCAAGTCGGCGAACTTTGCGGAACGCGAGATGTTTGATATGTTCGGTATCAAAGTAAACAACCACCCGTATCTTAAACGTATCATCATGCCGGATGACTGGGAAGGGCACCCTCTGCTTAAAACCTATCCGCTGCATGGGGATGAGTTTGCATCATGGTATGAGGTGGACAAGATCTTCGGTAAAGAGTATAGAGATATCATCGGGCCGGAGAACAGGGATCCGGCAAAAATAGAGAGATACGATACGAAGCGTTTCTCTCGTGTCGGGTATGAAGTGCCGTTCGGTGCAGATATCAGCGAGGGCGAAAAAGAGCAGGCGATCGAGTACAGCGAAACGATCCTTGTCAACTACAATGCTGGTACAAAACAGCTTGATGAAAGAAAGTAGGAGGGACGATGAGCCAACAACCCAATAAATTAACCCCGTTTTTTGAAAACCTCAATTTTGAGCGTGATGACAACACGATGGTGATCAACTTCGGTCCTCAGCACCCTTCTGCACACGGACAGTTGAGACTGGTACTGGAACTTGACGGTGAGCAGGTTGTCAAAGCCTATCCTGATATCGGATACCTCCACAGAGGGATCGAAAAGATGGCGGAGAATATGACCTACAATGAGTTCCTGCCGACAACAGACAGACTTGACTATATTGCTTCTACTTCTAACAACTATGCCTATGCGTTGGCGGTAGAGAAACTTCTCGGTATCGAGGCACCAAGACGTGCGCAGGTGATCAGAACGATGCTTCTGGAAGTAAACCGTGTGATCTCCCACCTCTTTTTCCTCGCAACACACGCACTCGATGTCGGTGCGATGTCAGTATTCCTCTATGCGTTCCGTGAGCGTGAATTCGGTATGGACTTGATGGAGGATTACTGTGGTGCAAGATTGACACACTCTGCTGTGCGTATCGGCGGTGTGCCATTGGACCTGCCTGCAGGCTGGCTGGAGAAACTTGCTGCATGGTGTGACAAGGTGGACCATGAGGTTGAGCATACCTACGAAGCGCTCCTTACGGAAAACCGTATCTGGAAGATGCGTCTTGAGGATGTCGGTGTGATCTCTGCTGAAGAGGCGCTTTCATGGGGATGTACCGGTCCTATGCTGAGAGGTTCGGGGGTGAAGTATGACATCAGAAAAGAAGAGCCTTACGAGCTTTACAGCGAGCTTGACTTTGATATTCCTGTAGCGGAGACCTGCGACTCATACGGGCGCTACCGCCTCTATATGGAAGAGATGAAGCAGTCTACACGTATCCTTAGACAGCTGATCCCAATGTACAAAAAGAGTGAGCCAAGACTGATGGCACATGCACCGCAGTATATCTCTGCACCAAAAGAAGAGATCATGACACAGAACTATGCATTGATGCAGCACTTTGTACTGGTCACTCAGGGGATGAGACCGCCGAAAGGTGAGGTATATGTACCGACGGAGTCACCAAAAGGTGAACTTGGATTCTATATCAAGTCTGAAGGTGAACCATATGCCTACAGATTGAAGTGTAGAGCTCCAAGCTTCTTCCATACCGGATTGCTTCAGGAGATCCTTGTAGGAACATACATTGCAGACGTCGTTACGATCATTGGTTCTACCAACATCGTATTCGGTGAAGTAGACAGATGAGAAGCGTTGAAAAAAGTGAACTGCTTCAGTTTTTTCGCTTCGAAACCGGAGCGGTCGGAGCAAAGCATAGCCGCGTAGGCAGGAGGTAATATGAGAAGATATGATTTAAGACACTTGAAAGATGACTTTTATGGGCGAATGGTTGAGCTGATGGATACTGGACTGAATGTTGATGAAGTAGGTATCTTTCTTTTTGAAGTAGGTGACTTCAGTTCGATCCAGAAGTCTGCGGATATCGTAAGAGCGCAGGGACATGACCTGATGAACTCACTGAAGTTCAACGAAGTGGACTGGACCATCGTGGTGAAAAAAGTCAGCGAAGAGACAAGAAGAGCGCGTCTAGAAGCGGCAGAAGCTGCAAAAGCAGAAGCGGAAGCGGCAGCAAAAGCCGAGGCTGAAGCACAGGCACAAAGAGAAGCTGAAAAAGCTGCAAAGGCGGCAGCAGAAGCTGAGGCTGCAACAGAAGAGAAGGCTGAGTAGTTATGTCAAACGTTGTATTCTCAACTTGGAGGGACGAGTTTATCGATAACCGCGGTAAACCCCTTGAAGAGTGGAGTGAAACAGGGTTCAAACTACCCGAAACCTACCATGGAGACAAAAATTCAAAAGCATTTATCGGGTGGGATGGGGTAGCCATCTTCACAGAAGATATCGATGCGGTTGAGCTGGCAAGCCAGTATGCGGCGCAGTACCAGCAATACTCGGAAGCATGCGGCCGTTGTGCTCCTGGTCGTTGGGGCGGCAGGATCCTCTATGACCTACTCGACAAAATCGCGCGTGGCGAAGGGACGCATGATGACGTAGCCCATCTCAAGGAGGTCTCACAGACGATGATGGCGACCTCGAAGTGCGAGATCGGCAAGACCGTACCCAAGCCTATCCTTGACCTGATGGAGCACTACAAAGCGCAGTTTGACCGGTGTATCGATGCACAGGTGCCATCAAAGCATTATGGCGGGGATACCTCCTATATCGCCAAAGTGACGGCGCCCTGTACGGATATGTGTCCGGCACATGTGGATATCCCGGCATACATCGAAGGTGTACGTGATATGATCTTTACCGAGTCACTCCAGGCGACAAGACAGACGATGCCGCTTGCACATACCTGCGGGCGTGTCTGTCCGCATCCATGTGAAGATGCATGTAGAAGGGCGAATCTGGATGAACCGATCTCTATCATGGAGCTTAAACGTATCGGTGCAGATTATGAAACAGATCATGAGATACCTTGGCTTCACCCGCAAGAGCCAAAAGCTCCTAGAAATGACGGTAAAAAAGTAGCGATTATTGGTGCCGGTCCTGCCGGTCTTACCGCTGCGTACTATCTGGCACTTGAGGGTATCCATGTGCATATCTTTGAAGAGCTTCCGGTAAACGGTGGTGAGGTGGCTGTAGGTGTACCGGAGTATCGTATGCCGATCGACAAGTACAACAGGGATATCGACTTCGTACTGCAGATGCCGACGGTAACGATTACCAATAACCACAGGGTCGATGCAGACCGTCTCAAAGAGATAGATGCAGAGTATGATGCGACACTGCTTGCGTTCGGTACGAGACTATCCAAAAAGGTCTATGCAGAGAACGAAAACCCGAAAATGGGTGGATACTGGGGTGCGATCGCGATGCTTGACAAAGTAAACCTTTGGAGCAAATACGGTATCGGAAGCCCGGCAAGTAACGAACTCAAAGACAAGACAGTTGTCTGTGTCGGTGGTGGCTTTACCTCGATGGACGTTGTCCGCTGTTCTGTGCGTGAAGGGGCGAAGAAGGTGATCATGCTTTATCGCCGTGATGAGGCGACGATCATCCGCAACACCACCTACGAAGAGTACCATGAGGCAGTAGAAGAGGGCGTGGAGTTTATCTTCCATTCGGCGATCGAGGAGATCATTGATGATGGAGAGAAGATCACAAAGCTCAAGTGTAACAGGTTTGAGCTGGTTCCGGATCCAAACGGGGGACGTGCACAGCTGGTCAAGATGGAAGACGGCGATTTTGAACTCGAGTGTGACTATCTGATCCCGGCAGTTTCGCAGGCTGCGGATCTTCAACTCCTCCCAGAAGAGTGGAATATAGAGTTGACATCATGGAATACCCTGTTGACAAACGGCAAAGACTACATGACATCACGTCCCGGCCTCTTTGCAGCGGGTGACTGTGAATATGGTCCGATGACGATCGTCAATGCGGTGGGTCAGGCAAGACGTGCAGCTTCGGTGATCAGCCGCTATATCTATGACGGGAAGTGCACGCTGACTGATGACGAGATCATGGAAGATCACCTGAACAAGCTTAAGGTCTATGACAAGAAAGAGAAGATCACTGGCTGGATGCCCGGACTTCCCAGAGCGGTCAGCGAAAAACTTGGTGTAGATGAACGTATCGACAATAACAGAGAGGTGAATCTCGGGTTTACCGGTGAAGAGGCGATCGCCGAGGCTGAGCGCTGTATGCGTTGTTATTATATATCAATGGTGGCGGTGTGATATGAGTATACATAATTCATTGGGACTCGGCAAAGAGATCACGGTAACCATCAACGGAAAAGAGTGCAAGAGCACCTTCGGTAAAACGATCCTTGAGATCGCAAGAGAGAACGGTATCTATATTCCTACGATGTGTTACCTTACCAAAACACAGCCGATAGGATCATGCCGAATGTGTCTTGTGAACGTCGAAGGAGTTGAGGGTGCGATCCTCTCCTGCCAGGAGAAGGCAACGGACGGTGCAGTGGTAATGACACAGACCCCTGAGCTTTACCGGGAACGCCAGAACATTATGAAGCTTTACAATGTCAACCACCCGCTTGAATGCGGCGTATGTGACCAAAGCGGGGAATGTGACCTTCAGAACAAGACACTTGAGTTTGATGTGGGTGACCAGCCTTTTACGGCACGTGATCAGCACAGGCCCGTAGAGAACTGGGGACATGTCTCCTATGACCCGGCACTCTGTATCATGTGTGAAAAGTGTGTAAGGGTCTCTACGGAGATCACGGGAGATGAAGCGCTTCAGCTGAAGTTTGGCGGGTACTCATCGACGATTGTGAACGTCAAAAAAGAGAAGAACTATGCGAGCCTCGGAGAGGCGGCAGCGGTTTGTCCGGTAGGTGCACTGGTAGATACGGACTTCAAGTATCGTACCAATGCATGGGAGCTTTCGAAGATCCCCTCATCCTGTTCACACTGTGGCGGCGGATGCCAGATAGACTATGAGGTTAAAAGAGATACCATCTACCGTGTAAGCAACCATGCGGAGTTCTCTACACTCTGCGGTGCAGGGCGTTATGGCTTTGACTATGCCAACGAAGGTGTAAGCAAAGAGAGAGAGTCATTTGAAAAGGCTGTGGACGCGGTAAGAAACGCGCAGAGTATCGTCTTCGCGCCACAGATCAGCAATGAAGAGGCGATGATCCTTCAAAAGATCAAAGAGAAGCAGGGAACCAAACTGATCTGTCACGAGGCAAGGGCCTATCAGAAGTTTATGCAGGCATACGGTTCCATTACAGGCAAAAACCTCTATGGCGGAACCCTGAAAAAGATATCCGAATCCAGAGGTGTGATCGTATTTGGTACGCGTATCAATAATGATGCACCGAATGTGAAATACCATATCAATATGGCAAGCAAATGGCACAGAGCAAGGGTCGCATACCTGCATCCTATGCGTGACGAGGAGATGAAAAACATCGTCACCCAGTTCATGCAGTATGCACCTGGAAGCGAAGAGGCAGTAGCCGCACAGCTGGTTCTGGCTTTGGTCGGGAAAACAGAAGAGATGCCTCAGAATGTTGCTTCCCTACTGGAAACACTCGATCCGGAGGCGCTTGCAGCACAAAGCGGAATCAGCAGTGAAGAGATCGCATTGCTTCAGAACTCGTTGATCAAGAAACAGGGCTTCTCTCTGGTTGCGGGAAGTGATCTTTATGCTCACCCGAGAGCTGAAAATATCGCAAAGCTGCTTGCGCTGCTTGAGAGATATGCAGGTTTCAATGTCGTATGCGTGCCGCCGGCAGGGAATGCCATGGGTGTATCGCTGATCTGCGACCTGGATGATGAAGTTGAAGGGACCAGTGTCGGATATAACGCGAAAGGTGACTTTACGCTCTCCGCATTGGGTGATGGTGACCTTGACATGCCGGCGATGAACCAGCAGGAAGGGACACTGGTCAGCAATGACAAGCGTCTGGTACCGATGCATGTTGCAAAATCCTATAGCGGGTATCTTCTCAATGATATTGCCAATGCCTTGGGGCTGGAAGCCGAGTATACAATCGAGTATACTGCTGCGCTTCCCGAAGCACAGGGATTCAAGGCGGAAGCATTTGACGATCTCCCGGACTATTTTGATATCACCGGCAAGGAGCATAGAGGCTATCTGCTGGACGAGGTAAGCGTACCGGTAGATCAGAGGATCGAGAGCGTAGAACGTACCGGGAAGATGGGTCCTGTAGTCTATCACTGTAATCCTGTTGAACAGTTTTCCCCGTTTACAGCCAAATGTGCGGCGATCACAGGTGAAGCACAACTGGTGGGTTCTGCTGCATTTGCAGAAGAGAGAGGACTCAGTGATGGTCAGAAGGTGTCATTCGAGATCGATGGTGTCACGTTCAACCGTGTGTTTAAGATTGATACATCTATGAGCGGAAATATCGCACTGAACCCAAGCTATGATATGGGATTAAGTGCGGCTTTGATATCCTCTTATAGATTTAAAAGCATCGATTTTTCAGCCACCAAAAATGAAGAAGTAGGAAGCTAAGATGAGTGAAGTAAAAACAGTAGAAAACATGGTAAGTATCAAGATCGATGGTGTGGAGTATCAGGCTGTTGAGGGTGAGTATATCCTGAATGCTGCCCGTGCCAACGAAGTCTTTATACCGGCTATTTGTTATTTGACAAGATGTTCGCCTACTTTGGCATGCCGTATCTGTCTGGTTGAGGCAGACGGCAAGCAGGTGTATGCGTGTAATGCGAAGGTAAAAGAGGGGATGGAGATCAATGTAAATACTCCGAATATCCTTGAAGAACGCAGGGCGATCATGGAGGTCTATGATGTCAACCACCCGCTTCAGTGTGGCGTCTGTGACAAAAGCGGTGAGTGTGAATTGCAGAACTATACACTCGAGCTGCAGGTTGATTCCCAAAACTATGCAATCCCCGACACCAAGAGAGAGACACAGAACTGGAGTAGTGTACTGCACTACGATCCGGGCCTCTGTATCGTATGTGAGCGCTGTACGACGGTGTGTAAGGATATGATCGGTGATGCGGCGATCTCGACGACAAAAAGAGGCGGCGAGGATATCGACAAAGCGTATAAAGAGAGCATGCCCAAAGACGCGTATGCGATGTGGAACAAACTCCAGAAGTCATTGATCGCCCCAAGCAACGGAACAGATCAGACAAACTGTTCGGACTGTGGCGAATGTATCGCAGTCTGTCCGGTCGGAGCATTGGTAAGCAGGGATTTTGTCTATCAGTCAAATGCATGGGATCTTAAGCGCATCCCTGCGGTTTCAGCACACTCAAGTGACGGTTTTGCGATCTACTACGAGACAAAGCCAAGATCGATCGAAGACAGAAGAGAGAAGATCTTCCGTGTAACGAATGAGTGGAACTATGTATCACTGGACGGTGCGGCACGTTTTGCCTATGACTTTGAAAACGAAGATGCAACCAAAGATGAAGCAGCATTCAATGCAGCAATCGAGGCATTCAAAAAAGCTGAAACGATCAGATTCAACTCAGTGATCACCAATGAAGAAGCAAAAATGCTTCAGACACTCAAAGAGAAGATGGGTGTAAAACTCTATAACCCAGAAGTGAGAGCGTTCCAGAAATTCCTGAACCACTACCAGGCAGCCAGCGGCAGAGCACTCTGGTCAACAGATACAGACGCGATCATGAAGCGTGCCGATTTTGTGATCTCGGTAGGTGCCGCGCTGAGAAATGACACTCCAGGCATGAAGTATGCGTTCAACAATGTTCAAAAGCTGAACAAGGGTGCAGGGCTCTATTTCCATCCGGTAGGGGATACCCTGATCCCTTCATTCGGTAAGAGCGTCGAGTGCTTCAACCACAAACCGGGCCTTGAAGAGGCAGCACTCTATCTTATCCTTGATCTTTTCGCTGATGCGCAGAAGCTTCCTGAAGAGGTAAAAGCCTATATTGATTCCTTTAAAACATCAGAGACCAAGACAATCAAAGAGAAGGTCGACAAGACAGTCAAAGAGATGGTCAAAAATGAAGAGACTGGTGAAGAGGAAGAGGTTACCAAAAAAGTCAAAGAGACAGTAGAAAAAGAGATCACTGTCGAAAAGAACGGACTGATCGATCTTCTCGGCGGTGATTCCGAGAAGTTCCCGGATGCATTTGAGAAGATGATGAAGAAAAAAGAGTCCTTCTCAATGATGGTGGGTGAAGACCTCTACTTCCATGACAAAGCGGAAAATATCGCGAAACTGATCGCACTGATCGAAGCAACAACAACTATCGATGTGGTGATGGCTCCACCAAAATCAAATGCACTTGGAGTTGCGTTGATCTGTGATCTTGATGATGAAGCGTCAGGATATACGGTAGGATACAACGAAAACGGTGATTTCAGGCTTTCCGCACTGGGGAACGGCGATCTTGATATGCCGGCAATGAACCAGCAGGAAGGGACATTTACGACGATGTCAAAAAGAGTCGTTCCAACCAATGCAGCGCTTCCATACGGTGGATATGAGTTGAACGATCTGATGAAAGTATTGGTCGGGGCACCGGCGCTTACGATTGACTGGACACCGATGCTTCCTGTAGAGAAAGGATACCGGGCAGTTGCCTTTGATGCACTGCCAAATCGTTACCTCAATAACGGTACAGAAGACCGTGGATATCTGCTGGATATCACATCAACCGAAGCTGCACTTCCGACTGTTGAGAAGTTTGATGAAGCTGCAGCATTGGAGGGAGAGATCGCATACCGCTGTAACCCGGCAAGACAGTTCAATGACTTTACAGACAAGTCACATGAGATCTTTGAGGCATTCGGGGTCTATGCAAGTCCTGCAAAAGCAGAAGAACTGGGCGAGAGAGTTGAAATCGTATTTGACAACGGAAGCATCGTCATGGATGTGATCGCTGACGGGAAGATGGAAGGTGATATTGTCAAAGTATCAGATTTCAGGGCTGCGGCAGGTGTATATGATCTCTTCGGCGGGTCAAGATACAAAAATGTAACAATTAAGAAGGTGTAAACGATGGAAACAACAACACTTATAGAACAACTACCGGAGGTAACGGCTGCAGGTGTGGCGATCAAAGCGATCCTGATCCTTGCGATTATTTCGGCAGTAGCAGGTTTCGGTACCTACTTGGAAAGAAAGGTTCTGGCATTTATGCAGCGCCGTCTCGGGCCGACGCATGTCGGTCCGTATGGTTTGCTGCAGATTGCAGCGGATGGTATCAAACTTTTTACAAAAGAGGATATCGTGCCTCAGCACGCCAATGCCCTGATCTTTAAAGTAGCGCCTGTGATCACTGCTGCAACGGCATTTATCGCATTGGCAGGTGTTCCGGTTTTCCCGGACTTTACGATTCCTGAGTTTATTCCGGTACTTGGAGGTACGTTTGTTCCATCGATCGCTTCAGATGTGAATGTAGGGATTCTTTTTGTGATCGGTATGATGGCTGCGGGGCTTTACGGTCCATTGCTTGCAGGTATGGCACAGGCGAACAAATGGGGTATCATCGGTGCGGCAAGGACAGCGATCCAGTTCCTCTCCTATGAGGTGGTAACAGGGCTTTCCCTTCTTGCTCCGATCATGCTTGTGGGATCACTCTCGCTGATTGACTTCAATGAGGCACAGTCAGGTGGATTTACCTCATGGTTTATCTGGCAGCAGCCGGTGGCATTTGTACTTTTCCTGATCGCAGGGTTTGCTGAGACGAACAGAACACCGTTTGACCTTCTTGAACATGAGGCAGAGGTTATTTCGGGATATGCAACTGAGTATTCAGGGATGAGATGGGGGATGTTCTTCATCGGTGAGTATGCGAACATGATCACGATCTCGATTCTTGCAGCGGTTGTCTTCCTCGGCGGATACAATGACTTCGGATTTATTGCAGGTTGGATCATGATCCTCTTTAAAGTGGCATTCTTCTTCTTCCTGATGCTATGGGTAAGAGCAGCCTGGCCTCACGTAAGACCGGATCAGTTGATGTGGCTGTGTTGGAAAGTATTGATGCCGATTGCAGTGATCAACGTTGTAGTCACCGGTATAGTGATGATGGTATAAGGGAGTAAAGATGGGTTTAGAACAATTTAAAAATAGAAATGTAGGGACTCAGGAATATAAGGTACTTGACCTGCAGGAGTCGCCGAAGACTCCGATGGCAAAGTTTGCCCAGGTGGCAAAAAGAACCTTCAAAGGCGAACTTTTTGTCGGTCTTGGTGTCACAGTGAGAGAGATGATCAATGCACTCTTCAGGGGACAGATGCATACGGTGAAATATCCGCTTGAGAAGCTTCCTATCTCTCCGAGATACAGAGCGATCCATGAGATGCTCAGACTGTTGGAGAGCGGCCACTACAGATGTATCGGTTGCGGGCTCTGCGAAAAGATCTGTATCTCGAACTGTATCACTATGGAGACACGATACGACGAAAATCAGCGTAAAGAGGTGAGCGAGTATACGATCAATTTCGGTCGTTGTATCTTCTGCGGTTACTGCGCGGAAGTCTGTCCGGAACTGGCGATCGTCCATGGTCCAAGATATGAGACAGCTTCAGAGCAGAGAGCTAGCTTCTCTCTCTTTGAGGATATGCTTACGCCGATTGACAAACTGAGCTTGCAGCAAGAGTATGACGGGTTTGGTGCCGTATCTCCGAATGCTGATGAAAACATCAAAAAAACGCCACTGGCGTACTAAGGAGGAGGTTGTCATGGAAAACTTTTTGGCATCACTGTTTACATTTCAGGGGTTTGCATTTTACCTCTTTTCATTTTTGACGGTCATCCTCTTCTGGATTACTGTCATGAGCAATAACGTACTCTATGCGATGACCTCTCTGGCATCAGGTATGGTACTTATTTCAGGTTTCTTTTTCATCCTGGGGGCAGACTTCCTTGGTGTTGTTCAACTGATCGTCTATGTGGGTGCGGTTATGGCACTCTACTCCTTTGCGATGATGTTCTTCGATGCAACGAGGGAGATCAAAGAGAAGAATACGAACGGAGCCGTAGTATTTGTGCTTGGAGGCCTTAGTGCATTGATGCTTGTATTGATGTTTGCTGCTCCGATCCACTCTGAGAGTATCCAGGCACTCTACCCGATGCATGAGGGTGTGGGGAATGCCCAGGATGTAGGTATCGTACTCTTCACGAAATATCTTATTCCGTTTGAAGTCGCAGCGGTGATGCTGCTGGTTGCGATGATCGCAGGTATCATCCTCGCAGGTAAGAAGATGGATCAGTCTCTTACCGAGATGATGGATGAGGATGCGGGAGAAGATGAAATTTTGAAACAAAAGGATGAGAAATGATAGGTTTGTCACACTACCTGATCGTATCAGCGCTTCTATTCTCTATTGGGTTGATTGGCGTACTTAGAAGAAGAAACCTATTGATGCTCTTCTTCGCGACTGAGGTGATGCTCAATGCGGTGAACATTGCATTTGCAGCGATTTCACACTTTTACAACGATCTTACAGGTCAAATGTTCGCGTTCTTCGTGATCGCGATTGCAGCTTCAGAAGTTGCGGTTGGACTTGGTATCCTGATCGTACTGTATAAAAAACACGGAAGTCTTGATCTTGACGATCTTGCGACGATGAAGGGGTAATGATGGAAAAATTAGTATATATCGCACTCTTTGCACCACTGGTCTCTTCGCTCTTTGCAGCGATGTTCGCGATGACACCAAGAAAGACTTTTGTTGGTATCATTGCGTCACTTCTGCTCTTTACAGGGTTTGTCGCATCGGCAACACTGGCTGTGAATATCTTCACTACAGGTGAAGCAGTCTCAGTAACGATGATGCAATGGATCGGAATGGGAGACCTTTACATTCCATTTGGTTTTGTAGCAGACCAGGTTTCTGTGACAATGATGACGATGGTGTCACTGATCTCTACGATCGTTCATGTCTATTCGATCGGGTATATGGATCATGACAAATCATTTAACCGATTCTTCTCTTACCTGTCAGCATTCGTATTCTCAATGATGGTACTTGTCATGAGTGACAACTTTGCAGGCCTCTTCATCGGTTGGGAAGGTGTGGGTGTCTGTTCATGGCTGCTTATCGGTTTCTGGTACCATAAGCCGGACCAGTCAAGAGAAGACAACCCTTCTATCTCTCCATCATGGGCAGCAAACGAAGCGTTCATTATGAACCGTATCGCCGACCTTGGTATGCTTGTCGGTCTATTTATCCTCTACTGGAATGTAGGTTCACTTCAGTACGATACAGTATTTGCAGCCATTCCAAATCTTGATCAGTGGATCCTGAACGGTGCGGCAATTGCACTCTTTATCGGTGCAATGGGTAAATCAGCACAGTTCCCGCTTCATACCTGGCTTACCGATGCGATGGAAGGTCCTACGCCGGTATCTGCACTGATCCACGCCGCTACGATGGTAACCGCAGGGGTATTCCTGGTGATCAGAGCGAACCCGCTCTTTTCAGTGACTCCTGAAGTAAGCTACTTTATCGCAGCATTGGGTACATTTGTAGCCTTCTTTGCTGCATCTATGGCGCTGGTAAACAGAGACCTTAAGAGAATCATTGCGTTCTCGACACTCTCTCAGCTTGGTTATATGTTTGCCGCAGCTGGACTGGGTGCTTACTGGATCGCTCTTTTCCACCTTGTGGCACACGCATTCTTCAAAGCATTGCTATTCCTTGGTGCGGGTAACGTTATGCACGCAATGCACGATGAACTGGATATCTTCAAGATGGGTGGATTGAAGAAAGTAATGAGACCTACCTATATCTATATGGGTCTTGCTTCTTTGACACTGGCAGGTATCTTCCCGCTTGCAGGATTCTTCTCAAAAGATGCGATCATTGAGACAGCGTTCAATGAAGGAACGTATATCCTCTGGATCATGCTTGTGATCACTGCAGGTATGACAGCATTTTACAGTTTCAGACAGGTATTCCTTACGTTCCACGGAACAGAGAGATATGATCACCACGAGATCCATCCGCATGAGATGTACAAATTCGTACTGATTGCGATGTCTCCGCTTGCAATCCTTGCCGTGATTGCCGGTTTCTTCAAAGGAGGATTTGAGACATTTGTAACAAGCCTGCTTCCTGCGTATCATATGAGTGAACATACACACCACTATGTGTGGCTGCTTACAGCGATTGTTACACTCTTTGCCGTAGGCGGTATCGTTCTTGCGTATATCAAATACAACAAGGGTCTTGAGAGAAACGAGAAGCTCGAGAACAGCTTTATCTATAAGCTTCTTGCAAACCAGTACTATATCCCGAACCTCTATACAGAGGTAATCTCAAAGCCCTACGCGATGATTTCGGAGAAATTCTGGCAGAGTATAGACATGAAGGTTGTAGATAGAACAGTAGATGGAATTGCGCACTTCTTCTATAAGAGTGGAGATGTCAACAGACGTATGCAGACCGGTAACCTGTCACACTACCTTAATTGGATGGCTGTAGGTGCGGTTGTACTCATGGTAGCTGCAGCAGTAACGGCGATGATAGGTTAAGGAGTAGATAGATGGATTATATTTTAAGTATATTGGTATTTTTCCCGGCAATTGCAGGATTGCTCGGGTTTGTGATCGAGAAGGACAGTGCCAGGGTTTACGGTGTCACCGTAGCGGCAATCGAGTTCTTCCTTTCATTATGGTTGTGGTTCAGCTTTGACGGAAGCAATGCGGGGATGCAGTTTGTAGAGCTGATTCCTGTGATCCCGGATTTCGGTGTGAACTACTATCTCGGTGTTGACGGGATCTCTCTCTTCATCGTACTGATGACGACGATGATGACCCTGATCGGTATCATGAGCCTGAGCGTAAAAGAGAATGTGAAAAACATGATCATTACACTGCTTTTCCTCGAGATGACAATGGTAGGTGTGTTCGTTTCACTTGATGCGATCATCTTCTATCTTTTCTGGGAGCTCTCACTTGTACCGATGCTCTATATCATCGGTGCATGGGGTGGGCCATTGAGAGTCTATGCAGCGGTCAAGTTCTTCCTCTATACCTTTGCGGGATCACTGATCATGCTGGTCGGTATGCTCTTTATGGCATATACCTATCAGAGTCTTACAGGTGTATGGAGCTTCGCATTGACTGACTGGTATGCACTGGTCCTTCCGGTCAGCTACCAGATGTGGCTTTTTGCCGCATTTTTTATCGGGTTTGCGATCAAGGTACCAATGTTCCCGTTCCATACATGGCTTCCATATGCACACGGACAGGCACCGACGATCGGTTCAGTGATCCTTGCAGCCGTACTGCTCAAGATGGGTACCTACGGTTTTGTAAGATCACGGTATTGTTTCAGGTGCACTGTTCATGCTTGTAGGTGTGATTTACGATAGAAGACATACGAAGATGATGGATGAGTTTGGTGGTATTGCAGCGATCATGCCAAAATACGCAGTGATCTTCGGTATTATGCTGATGGCTTCCGTAGGGCTTCCGCTTACTATCGGGTTTGTCGGTGAATTCCTTGTATTGATAGGTTTCTATCAGGTATCTCCGATCATGACGGTCCTTGCAGGTACATCGATCATTATCGGTTCTGTCTATATGCTTACACTCTTTAAAAAGAGTTTCTTTGGTCCGGTGACAAAAGAGGAGAACAAAACGCTCAAAGATCTTGATGCAAAAGAGACCTGGTCACTTGTTCCGCTTGTAGCCATTGTTGTCTGGCTGGGTATCTATCCGAAACCTATCCTTGATCCGATCGACAACTCTGTAAAAGCGATGTTGAACTTTATGGATGAGAAAGCGATCACGCAAGAGGCAAAAGATATGATACATGTAGCGAAATCAACGAAGGAGGCGAAATAATGTTAGAGCCTATTAAAGTGAGTTTAGAGAGTCTAAACCTTATTACACTGGCGCCGATGCTTATCGCGATCGCGGGTGGTTTGATTATTTTGTCTATCGATCTGCTTAAAGAGGGACTGCATAAGTCTCTCTATGTTATGTTGACTGTGCTTGTGTTGATGATCGATCTGGGTTCGGTAGTCGGCCTTAACATTAATGAACGAGGTTTCTTCGATGTTATGCTGATCGACGGTATCTCGATCGTTTCGCAGCTTCTTGTGATTGTTGGTTCGATCGTCTTTATCCCGTTGGCACTTGGTTCAAAGAGATTCCACGAGTACTCCTACCCGGAGTTCTTTGCACTCTTCCTCTTCATGGTTGCGGGATTCCAGTTCATGGTGGCTTCGGATAACCTGATCCTGATCTTTGTTGGACTTGAAACGGCATCTCTGTCACTCTATACGCTGATCGCGCTGCATAACAGAAGCAACTCTTACGAAGCGGCAGTGAAGTATTTTACGATGGGTGCGCTCGCAGCCGGTTTCTTTGCCATGGGATCGGCGATGATTTATGGGCTTACCGGATCGATCGAGATCTATAAAGTAGCTGAAGTCCTTGCAACGCGTGTAGATCAGCCGGAACTCACGATCGCGATCTTCGGAGGATTTGTACTGATTCTTGTTGCGCTTGCATTCAAACTCTCTCTCTATCCGTTCCATACATGGGCACCGGATGTATATGAGGGTGCTTCTGCAGCATTGGTAGGGTATATGTCAGTGGTGCCGAAAGTGGCAGCATTTGTTGTGGCAATCAGAGTATTTGGTATGTATATCGATCTTGGAGTTGAGTGGGTAAGGATCATGATCCTTGTGATCTCTGTACTTACGATGACGCTTGCCAACATTATGGCGCTTGTCCAGGAAGATGTGAAGCGTATGCTGGCGTACTCATCGATTTCACACGCAGGTTTTGTTATGGCGGCACTGGCGCTGGATACGACAGAAGGTAATACGAGTATCTTCCTCTACTATGCGCTTTTTATGTTTACCAACCTGGGTGCATTCTCAATGCTATGGATCTCACGTCATAAGATGAGAAGGTTTAACAACAGATATGACCACCCGTATGAGAAGTTCGCAGGGTTTATCAAGATCATGCCGATTGGTGCGGTGATCATGGGACTCTTTATGCTTTCACTTGCAGGTGTACCTCCATTCTCGGTATTCTGGGGTAAAATCTATGTGATGCAGGCAGCGGTCAATGCGGGATATATCTGGCTGGCTGTTGTGATGGGTCTCAACTCGGCGATCGCGGCATACTACTACCTGAAGTTGGTAGTCTACATGTTCCTGAAGGATCCGGTCAAAGATGTAGATACGATCTACTACAACATCTCCAGACCGCTTATGGTGATCATCGGTTTAGCGACGGTTGCTACGGTAGGAGCGATCTTCTACGTTCAGCCGCTTGTATCCTATATCTACTATATGATCAGCGCCAGCGGGTATTAAATTTAGCGTTCAGCGTTCAGCGCTGAGCGTTTAGATTATTTTCTTCATTTTATATAGTATTCATCAATTCATTTCTTAAAAGAACAACTTTTTTTCAACTCTTTTACATAGCTTTTTATGATATCTTTAAACTGAAAATTGTTGAATGTAGCAGTGTAGGGTACGCTTGCTAACGCACCTTTCTTAGAAAATTTATTCTCTGGTGTAGGCCGGGGTATCCTTACCCCGACGACACTTCAAGATCTTCTTTCGTCGGGATAAGGGCATCCCAGTCCGCCTGCTTATTCAAGAGAGGTTATTATTATCCCGGTAATAGACTCACAATAAAATACGTTTCAATTCGTCCACACTCCCCTTGATGACACCTTCAAACTGCGAGTTATTGAATGTCGTCTGCCGTTTTGCAAGGCGTGCGGTATTAGTCGTGATCTTCTCTTCAAGCATCGCTCTGTCATAGATCCCGTCGAGGTAATCCAGGGTCTCTTTGATCCCTATCGCCTTCATACAGTTTGGGTTGCGTGTGTATTTTTTCTCCAGCATGCATATCTCATCGATCAGGCCCTCTTTGAGCATTACACCGGTTCTTAGTGCGATACGTTTGCGCAGTGCTTCCCTCTCTATGTCGATCTGGTAGATCGGCAAAGAACCATCGATCACAGAGGCAGGAGGATAGGCTTTGAAATATTCCGATGGTGTCATCCCGGTTTCCAGATAGATATTGAGTGCTTTCTCTATACGGTATCTGTCACTCTGTGCGATGCGCTGCATATAGTCTGGATCCATATCATATAAAAATTGATAGGCCTCTTTCAGGTTTTTGAGCCACTGGAGTGTCTTCTCTTTTGTCGTCTTACTGATTGGAGGCAGGTCACTGACCCCATCAAGCAGCATTTTGAGATAAAAACTTGTGCCGCCTACGATCACCAGATTTTTCCTCTCAACTATCGCTTTTTGATAGACCTCCTGGTAGAGTTTGACAAAGGTAGTCACATCAAAATGCTCATTGGGATAGAGATGGTCGATACCGAAATGCACTACCCCTGCGCGCTCTTCGAGCGTCGGCTTTGCCGAGACGATATCGATCTCTTTATAGATAGAGAGCGAATCAAGCGAAAGTATGTAGGCATTCCTCTTTTGTGCTATCTCTATAGAAAGAGCAGTTTTGCCTGACGCGGTAGGGCCGATTATGGCTAATTGTTTGATCGTTTCATTCATAAGTGTAATCATACCATAACCGCAAAAAGGGTAAAATAAGGCAAATTATTCTGAGGTATGTATGAACTTATTTGACAAGAACAACCGATTCAATATCGCCAATCTGGTAACCTTCATCAATATCTCTCTGGGGGTCATCGCGATCTACTTTATTGTCAAGGGTGATTTTTTCACAGCAATTATTCTGGCATGGATCGCGGGAGCGTGTGATATCATTGACGGAAAGCTGGCACGCAGGTATCAGCTCTCTACGGAGTTCGGGGTACAGCTGGACAGTTTTGCGGACTTTTTGTCTTTTGTGGTAATGCCGTCATTTCTGCTCTTTTATGCGCTGGCTAGCGGGATCACTTCGGTGTTTCAAGAGCTGATCGTCGGGATCGTCTTCCTTCTTTATATTATTATGGGGTTGAGAAGACTGGTGGAGTTCAACCTCAAAACCGATGCCGGCGAAGTGGCAAAGTTTTTTGAAGGCGTTCCGACACCGCTGGGGGCGATCCTCTTGTGGGTTCTCTATCTGATCTATAGCTACGGCCTGATAGCAAATGTCTATGTGATAACACTCTTGGTAGCAGTAGTCGCCTGGTCACTCAACTCAAAACTCAAAATCCCGCATCCTTAAAATTAAAAATTAAAAATTAAAAATTAAAAATTAAAAATTAAAAATTAGAAAGTAGAAATTAAAAATTGAATATGAAAAAATTGATCAATGATTTTTCCGAACTGGTGATGTTCCAGCACTCGGTTTTTTCCCTTCCGTTTATTTTTATCGCGATGCTTGTGGCTTCTGTGCAGATGAATGGTTCGGGATGGTTCGGGTGGAAGCTGCTTCTGCTTGGCACATTGGCAGCGGTGAGTGCAAGAAACTATGCGATGGGAGTCAACCGCTACCTTGACCGGGATATCGACATTCTCAATCCGCGCACAAAAGGCAGGCCTTCGGTAGACGGCAGGGTCTCTGCGACACAGATGCTCTGGTTCATCCTCCTCAATGCAGCAGCATTTGTGGCAGTTGCCTACTTTATCAATACCCTGGCGCTTCAGCTTTCACTCCCGATACTTATTGTGCTGGGTGCCTACACCTACTTCAAACGTTTCTCCGCGCTGGCGCATCTGATACTGGGTATCAGCCTGGGACTGGCACCGATCGCCGGAGAGGTCGCCGTATCGGGAATGATCAGCTGGTGGTCCGTCTCCCTGGCTCTCGGCGTCATGTTCTGGGTGGCTGGGTTTGACCTGCTCTATTCGCTGCAGGATATGGAGTTTGACAAAGCACAGGGGCTTCATTCGATCCCCTCAAGGTTCGGTGCGGTAAAGACGATGTGGATCGCGCGGGTCTTTCATCTGCTTGCCGTAGCTTTCTGGTCACTCTTTGTCATACAGGTGGGGCTGGGGCTCTTTGCTATTTTGGCGATCGTATTTGCCGCACTAATGCTCGGCTATGAACACTATCTGGTCAGCAAAGATTTTACCAAGATAGACAGGGCATTTTTCACGGTGAACGGTTATCTTGGGTTTGTCTTTTTGGCTTTTATCATTTTGGAGGTGATGTGATGGGGATGCTGGATTATATTGTGGTAGGGTTACTGCTACTCCTGGTATTGGTGCTCTTAGGACTGATCTCCGAAAATAGAAGAGTGAAAAAAGAGAATGATCTGTTAACGAAGGTCCTGAAGACAAAAGATACGACGATCGCGAATCTTGAAGCCTCACGTGTTGCTGTCAAAGAGGTGATCGAGAACTTTTCGGTCAGCGATGAAGTGATCGCTGGGATAGAGGCAGGGGAGAGCAGGGAAGCGCTATCGGAGAGACTCGGCATCCCTGTCAGCAGGATCGAGCTGATCGTCAAGTTCGACAAGATCAAAAAAGAGAATAAAAATGAGGAAGTAGGAAGTAGGAAGTAGGAAGTAGGAAGTAGGAATTTTTACTTTTTACTTTTTACTTTTTACTTTTTTTAGCCCACCCTACAGTGTGTACGCGTATGCGACAAGATAAAGTTGTGCAAATATGCAAATAAATAGAAAACCACTTGCTAAATAAAGAATATTATGGTACTATTCCATCCTCTTTATGAGAATGTGCGACCATAGCTTAGCTGGATAGAGCATCGGTTTGCGGTACCGAAGGTCTCAGGTTCGAATCCTGATGGTCGTACCACTTTTTTGTCTTATTTGTACGCATCTTTCACGTGTCTGCATTCGACGTACTGGATGTACGCCTCATTTAGAGCACGTAAAATCTACGAACAACTAAAACAAAACAGTGATTAAAGAGAATTGAAATAAAAGTTTCTTGAAACTAAGTAAATCTTAAGTTTAAGTAGCTATAATTTCATCCACTTCAACAGATGGCTCTGTAGCTCAGTCGGTAGAGCAAAGGATTGAAAATCCTTGTGTCGGCGGTTCGATTCCGTCCAGCGCCACCATCCTTATAATTTTCATAAAAAAATCAAAAAATCATTTACTTTTCTTAAGTTAAGCCTGTAGATTAACAGAAAATCCTATTTTACTACAGATTCTAATACTGCTAAAAACGCTGCAAAGCACGTGATTCAGGGCATTGTTCAGCATGATTAATGATTTGTTAACTTTTTGTTTATTTTTATTGACACGGTTTTGGTTTGTTTGCTATAATGTGGAGTATTCAAACAAAAAACAAGGAGATTACAATGAAAAAAGCTTTATTACTTTCAGTAGTAGCGTCGTCAATGATTATGGCTGGTGGAGATATCGCTCCAGTTGAGCCAGTAGTAGAAACTCCAGCTCCAGCAGCATCTGGATGGGAATTCTCAGGAACAGGTGTAGTATACTATCAGACAAATGATTTGCTTGAAGGAACAGTTGCACATCTAGGTGGTGCTACAGGTGGTGACCTGTTTGATCAGGATACTTCTGCAGCAGACGCTGGTATCCAACTAAGAGCGATGAACTCTGATGTAGTTGCTGGTATCGGTGCAGGTGTTGAAGTAATAGACAAGAGCTTCCAAAAGCACTTTCTCCATTTGCATTCTCTGAAGACTGGAACGTGTTCAAAAACACATTCGATGCAGTATTGGTAGTAAACAGTGACCTTCCGGACACTACATTGGTAGGTGCATGGGTAGCTGGTGCAAACTACAATGGTATGGGTGTAGTAAGTCCTGCAAGTATAGCAGGGTATCCTCTTACGGCTCACAACCTCACTGACTTCAACTCTCTTAATGATGAGAGAGGGGTATGGATGCTGACTGCGCAGAACAAGTCTATCGCAAACCTGACATTGACTGGTTCATGGTACTATGCGAATGAGTTCATCACAACTGACGATCTTAACGTTCTTTGGGGTGATGCTCAGTATGATGCGTCAAGCTTCAACGTAGGTATCCAGGGTGGTACAGTAATGCATGATGCATTCGCTGATGATATCGTAGCATTCGGTGCAAAAGTGGGTGCTGAGCTTGCTGGTGCACACCTTATGGCTGCATACGCAAATGTAAATGATGGTGGTATCGTAGGTACAGCTTCAGGTATGTTCAATATCGGTGGTACAACATCAGCGCTTTACACTGATCTTCTCTCTGATCAGCTTGTAAACGTTCCATTGAATGGTCTTACAAGATATGATATGGATAAATTCGTTGTCAAAGGGCACATGGCTGCACTTGGCGGAACGATCTCTGCTGCATACGGGTACAGTGATTTTGATACATGGAACGGTGACCTGAACGAGTTCAACCTGGGATACGGAATCGATATCACAGATGGTCTGAATGTAAACGCTGCATATGCATATGTCTCTGCTGACACAGCTCCTGTAGATGAAGACATGAACGTTGTTCGTGTAATCGCTACATACAACTTCTAAGAAACACTTTCGTTTCTTCTTAGAGTCCGGGCTTTTGTCCGGCTCTAGCCTCTCTTTTTTTCTTTCAATATTCTTTTAATTTCACACCTTTTTCATTTACGCTATAATGCTGGAAAATTTTTAACTATTTTCTATTGGATTATTATGAGCAAGAAACTACACTTAGTCAGCCTTGGCTGTACGAAAAACCTGGTAGACAGCGAGATCATGCTGGGGCGTCTCAAAGCGTATGAGATCACTGATAACAACAGAGAAGCCGATGTGATCATCGTCAATACCTGCGGTTTTATCGATGCGGCAAAAGAGGAGAGTATCAACACGGTACTGAGCCTTCATGATGCACGCAAAAAGGACTCCATCCTTGTGATGAGCGGCTGTCTCTCTGAGCGCTACAAAGAGGAGTTGCAGGCGGAGATGCCCGAGGTCGATATCTTTACGGGGGTCGGTGACTATGAG
>JACXUO010000086.1 GCA_014763885.1 Campylobacterales bacterium | reverse complement strand
TTTAAAATGATTGTTTTATTGGTTGAAATTATACCATTTTATTGCTTCCAAAGTGCCTATTTTAGGGAGGCTTGTGGGTTTTTCAGGGGTGACTAATTAATACCCTCCAGGCGAATATCATTGTCCCAGATGAGTTGTGATTTAATCGGTCTATACATCATATATACCTGCTTACCTGCCTTAACAGTAGAGTTGTCAAATTTGTAAGCAATATCTAAAATATCAATTTTAAGCACATCAATAAAGTAGTCTGACCAGGGCTCATCGTCTCTAAAGGTAACGTTACCCGAGGTTGGGTTATCCTTACCGCTCGAGATGGCAGTTTCAAACATAAGATTCTCTGAGAGGTCAAAGTCTGTAAATAGTCTTAAACGATATCTGTTACTATATGCGTTATCCTTGTCATCTCTTTCAATACTCTCGTATCTTAACCTCATGTCACCTTTAAAATGAATTCTATCAAGAAAACTACTTTCACTGCTAGAAACTTCTTCCGCTCCGCTTGCTGTCAATCCTGTTGCCAAAGTTGCTACAGCTACTGTAGAGAGTACAATCTTTCTCATCTTGGACTTCCTTCTGTTTTATTGGCGGAAGTATAAAAAAAGTATTACAAAATTGTTACCGCTTTGTCAACAATGGATAGGGGATCGCTCAAACCTTAATATTTGTACGATACAGAGATCGAAAAGTCTCTTCCTGTTTTGAACTTTCTGGTCGCATGCTCTTCGTCCTGCTGATACCATATCGTTTCTTCATCCAACAGGTTTCCAAGTTTGAGTTTGAGGCTTAAACCATTGTCGAACTTCTCTATCCATATAAGGTCAAGTAGCGTTGCAGGATCTTCCATATAGTCCGGAGTGATCAAAACACCCTCGGCGTAGTCTTTTAACCCGAGCTTTCTGATCCTCTCTCCCATATTATTGTATGCCAGGGTAAGACTTCTATCAGGGAGTTCATAGGAGAAAGCTAAGTTGAGGACCATTTGGGAGAGTCCCTGCAACTGTCTTCCATCCGTACTCAATACTTCTTTCTGCTCCTCGCTCAAGGTCACTTTGGAATCGGTATAAGTGAAGTTTCCGGAGAGATACATATCACTCAAAAGCGCATGCAAAAAGCCCAGGCCCTTCCTTCCGTCAAGCTCAAAGCCTTTGATCTTGGCACTTTTCGAGTTTTGGAAAGAGTAGATCGGAAGTGACGAAGAGAGCTCCTGCGTATCTTCAATAGGATCATCCAATGTCTTATAGAACAAACCGAGTTTGATGCTCTCTGTATCAGAAAAATAGTGGCTGTATTTCAGGTCATAGCTGTTGATGATCGTATGTTTCAGGTCAGGATTACCTTTGATGTCCGCGATCTCATAGGGATGGGAGTAGATACCGCTTGATGCCTCTCTAAGATCAGGCAAGATATAGGTTTTCGAATATGCTAGATCCAGAGTATTCTCCTCATTAAATGTATATTTTAAAGAAGCACTCGGGAAAAGTTCGTTCTCCAGTTCAAGTACACGGTCATACTTTTGATACGTATTGTCTTTGCTCGGATCATACTCTTCACCTGGATGTTCTCTCCTGCTATACAAGTAGTATGAAGTAGTGGCTTGTTCAACATTTACTTGACGTACACCTACCAGTATATCCAAATAGCCGGTAGGCTTTAAAAATGTACTCAGATAGAGACTTGAGTCCTCTACATCGGCATCAAAGTAGTTTTTTGCCTGAGTATAATTCTCAAGAGTAAACCGTCTGTCGTCAAACCAGATATCCGGACGCACATACGTATCATAGATCGTATCAATATCTTCAGTAAACTCTGTTTCGTCTCCATTGATCTTTATTCCGAGCCCGTTCATTTTTGATTTTCTTTTTTTATTATTGTTTGAATAACCGATATCAATAAAGTCTTCTTCACTGAAGAAATCGACGAAGATCTTGTTTTTCAAATAGAAAGCATCTACCTTATCATCTGAAACCAACCTTTTCGCAAACTGATTGGATGTCTTTTGAAGATAGGCATCCTCACCGCTGTCCAGACCGTCATCATCCACATAGATATATCTATAGTTATTGGGCTGGTTCAACTCAGCTTTTGCTTTTTCATATCCGAATCGGAAAGAATTCTTCTTGTCAAAGATCTCATACTCAAAGTCACCATTGATCTGGTCTGCCTGAAGCGTTCTCTCTTCCCACTCCAGATCATAGTAGTTGAATATCTCATCTTGGTTTGATCCAAACTCTCCTACACTCAGCTTCGTTCCTTTAAGTCCCATATGCGTATAGAGCTTGGTGTATTTAAGGTTAAATACATCAGCAAACGTATAACCGAGGTTGAAGATACCAGAATGAGAGTACTCTGCATTGGACCGGAGTGCAACGCCGTTGTTGGTAGTAAGATCATTCAGTGTCTTATAGATACGATTCTCAGGGGCAGCGTCTGGGTTTTCCGCTATGGTCTGATTGATATTATACTTATAAAGCTCTTCTTCACGGTAGGTATGCTCCTGAGAGTAGCCATAGTTACCAAAAACAGTAATTTTATTCTCTTCATCAATGTCATAATGCTGAGAAGCCTCTATCCCGATACTGCCGCCCAACGGTAATGACTTGTTGGTAAGATTGTATTGTCTATCCCCTACATAGTTCTGAATAAATTTCGAGAGGTCTTCTTTGAGAAAGTATCTATTAGTAAATGAAATTGGGCTTTCTCCTACCACCACATCAGTGAGATCCAAAAGTTCCTGGCTGATCTCTCTATACCCATCATCAAACCCTGTCCAATCACTTTCACTTCCATGGTAACCGATCACCTTATCACCGGTATAACTGTTTCCTTTGAGTCCCAGAGAAACCTTTAGATAGTCATCAGTCGCACTTTCTTTTGTTCTGATATCTACATATCCTCCACCGAAACTTGCAGGGATATCTGCGGTACCACTCTTTTGCACTTTCATCGAACCGATAACGCCGGAAGAAAAGATATCCAGAGGTACCACCCTTTTAGTAGGATCCGGTGAAGGAAGCGGCAGTGAGTTCATCTCAATGTTCGAGTATCTGTCACCAAGACCACGTACATAGATACTTTTCCCGCCTATCAAGGTAACCCCTGTCACTCTTTTGAGGGCACTGGCTGCATCGCTGTCACCCTTTTTTGACATCTCCTCAGAGCCGAGTATATTGGTCACTGCACTGCTTTTTTTCTCCTCTTGCATCACATCAGCAAGGCTCCCCTCGATCTTCGGTGCCAGTACGACAAACTCTTCAAGCTCCATACTTGCCGGCGTCAGCTTGATGGTTCTGGAAGTCACCCCGTCCTTTTTGACTACGATCCCTCCGACGGTCTGAGCGCTGTATGCCGAGTGAACCACCGAAATACTCAACGTTTTCCCAGAAGGCACAACTGCGGAGAAACGCCCCTTGTCATCGCTTCGGACATCCACAGAGGTACCGCGTACAAAGATTCTCGCCCCTGCGACAGGAGTGTTCCCTTCCGAGGAGAGGATGGTACCCGTGAGTTTCCCCTCTCCTGTCGCTGCCGTTTCATCTCTTTTTTGCGAAGCAGCCACAGACACGGGGATATCGATATCGATGCTGTCCGCTTCTTTTTTCGACAGTGTTGCGATCACTTCGGTATTTCTGCCGTGCTTGATCTCGACAGGTTTTTTGAAGTACCCGAGGTTTTGTCCGGTGGCACTTTTCCCGAAGATCTCAAGCTGGTGTCTCCCCGCAGAAAGCGGCAGTGTTACCGCACCGTCTTTGTCAGTCATAAAGACCTCTTGACCGTCTATTTTGATTTCATTTTGGGCCAGCGGTTTACCGTCGCTGAAGAGCAGTACCGAAAGCGTACCCTTCTCTCCGTCACTGGCAATAGCAGCCAGAGGTATGATCACTGACAGCAAGATATACAATAATTTTTTCATCTATAGACACTCCAGACTGTTGTTTCTGCATTTTTCGATATTTTTACGGATCACCGTTGCTTTCGAGAAGAGTTCATCATCTTCAATCTTTTTAAGATGAGCTTCTGCACTCTCATACTCTTTGACCATGTAGTAGGAGTATGCCAATGCGTAGCGCATATTGTCATTCTGCAGCAGGCCGTACCTGTCCAGCGCATCTTTCAGCCCGATGATCTTCTCAAATTCGCCTTTGCCGATATAGATCGCGACTTTCTGTTTGGTCTTCTCTTCTTTGTCCTTCATCATCGAGTTCAAATAGAGCGCATGGGCGAGTGCACCGTTTCTTCTATGCATCTCCGCTGCTTCTTTAAGGTATTTCTCATCATAGAAAGAGCCTTTTTCAAAGAGGTCTGCGGTGATATGCGGCGCAAAATAGTAAAACTTCTGCTTTAAAAGTGTCTCGTCTTCAGGAAAAAGCTTTGCTCCTCTACTCAAAGCATCGATCGCCGAACCATGTTGACCAGCCTTCCAGTAGCACTCCGCCCTCAGGGTAAAAAGCGATGCGCTTGCACGCCCTTTTTCTCCGGCTGCATCCAGTGCATGTACCGCATTGATATACTCTTCAGCCTTATAATATGCCTGTGAAAGATAGATGTAGATCTCTTCAATTTGATCTTTTCTCAATTTTTCAGGATCAAATACAGGCTTTTTCACTACAGGTTCTTTCACTTCCTTCTTTCCAGAGAATACTCTAAAGAGATACTCTCTTTGAGGCTTATCTTCCACCGGCGGTTCGTAGACCTTTTTACGGGTTGCGATGATCGCCTCCTTGAAGGCATCGATCGATGAGTGATAATTCTCATTTTTCAGGAAGATCAGTCCTCTCATATTGTGATACTTGTCCCACTCGATCCGGGTATGAGAGTCTTTTGCCAGTCGAAGCTCTTCAAGGGCTTTATCATACTTCCCGTCATAGTACATGATGGTAGCGATCTCCATATGATTGATTGTTTGCTCTTCACTCTCTTGTGCTTGAAGTGTAAGTACACAGAACAAAACAACTGATAGTGTCAATACTTTTTTCAACATATTTTTACCTTAATTAAAATCGAAGCGAACCTTCTGCTTCGCCCACACTTTGACAGGATTGCCTTTATATTTTGCCGGTGCAAAGCGCCAGCCTCTCACACCTCTCAGTGCAGCCTGGTCAAAGACGCCTGCCGGGCTTGAAGCGATCACTTTTGCAAGTTCCACACTTCCATCTTTACCGATCAGCAGGTTTACCACCACATATCCTTTGATACGTTTTTTTGCCGCTTCAGGAGGATAATCCAATGGACCACGTGAAATGACTCTTGGTTTACTGTCAACCGTACCCTCGCTCATCGCTGCATCCGCTGCCATATCACCCAAAAGACTTCTACCGTCGCCGATGATATCCCCTGTGGCAAACTCGGGGATATTCATAGCAATACCGCCCAGCATCGCACCCAGGTCCGGAAGCGGTGCTTTTGGCTGAGCCTTCGGTTTTGGCTTTGGTTTCGGTTTTGGCTTCTCAACTTTTGGAGGCTGTTTTGCCATCTTCATATAACGCATAGGGTCTTTGACTTTTTTCTCTTTCTTCTCGACCTTTGCATTAAATGAAACAACAAGTACCATCATGAGAAAAGCACCAATACCCATTGCCCAAAGAGCAGATGACTTGGCGCGATCTTTATTAAACTTTGTATTTGCCATAGCAGATTATCCCATCTCTTTTGATGTAGATACAGCTACATCTTTTGCCCCTGACATACGGCACTCATCTACCACATCGATCAATGTCTCCACAGGAATCGTATCGTCAGAGATGACCAAAACCGATTTGTCCGCAGAAGTACGCAGTAGATCTCTCAATTTACTTTGGATCGCCCATAGCTGTACAGGCTGGTTGTCAATGTAAACCTGTGAAGTGTTGTCAATATAAACACGTACCACTTTTGAATCTGCCTTGCTGGCACTGGCAGCCGAAGGACGGTTAATATCCAGTTTCATATCTTTGACAAACGTAGTCGTTACCATAAAAAAGATCAATAGGATAAAAACCATATCGATCAATGGAGATACGTCTATATTATCTACTTCCTGCTTTTTGGGTCTAATTCTCATTGTGCATCCTTCGTGGATATAATATCTGTGATCTGTTCAAACTCAAGTTCATAACGCTCTGCCTGTCTATCAAGTACACGCCCAACAATTAGTCCCGGAACGGCAACTACCAGTCCAAGTTCAGTAGTGAAAAGCGCCTTAGAGATACCGCCTGAGATACTGGCTCCCTGAGAGAACATCGAACTGTTCTGAAGCGCATCAAACGTTTCGATCATCCCTACAACCGTTCCAAGTAGCCCAACCAGTGGAGCGAGTACTACGATCGTCTTGATCATGATCCGGTAGCTGTTCACATCGCTGTAGTAGGGAAGCAGTACACCGTCGATATGTTTCCTCACATTCGCACCGATCGCCTGTGCCTCGCTCGCCGCATCAAGTGCATCTGCCACGGCATAATCAAGGATTCCTCTCATCGCCTGCTCTTCCCCTCTTGTTTCGTGCTTGGAGATCAGGCGGCGGACATTCCCTTTCGTTCCTCTCTTGAGAATAAAATAGCGATACCCCAGTCCGTACCAGAGAAAGAAATTGAGTACGAAAAGTACCCACATTACCATCCCTCCGGCATTCATAAGCTCGACAAATCTGCCGATAAACTCAAATGGTGAAAGCATCTTAGCCTCTATACTTCTCGTAAAGGTTTACGATATGTAGCGCATTTTGCTCCATTGAGTCCTTGATACCTTGTGCCCAACCTGAAAGCAGGTTTCCGATCAACAGAAGCGGGATCGCTACGATAAGACCTTGCATTGTTGTAACAAGTGCTGCTGAGATACCGCCAGAGAGAAGTTTCGGATCACCTGTACCGAACTCCGTGATCACATCAAATGTCTCGATCATACCCGTTACCGTACCTAGTAGTCCCATCAATGGTGCAACTGCTGCGATGACCAGGACAAAACTACCAAATCTATCGATCTGTGTACTTTCATTAAGGATATTCTCCATAATGACATCTTCTACGTGTTCTCTATCTTTATCGATATTTCTTAATGCAGACTTGATCACTCTGGCAGTTGATCCTTCATA
>JACXUO010000085.1 GCA_014763885.1 Campylobacterales bacterium | reverse complement strand
GCTTTAGGATCATAGTCATATCCTTTCTCCGCAAGCTTCTTCATATTGTGTGCCATGATATCATGCTCTGTTCCGGAAGACTGGTTTGTCCCGGCATTTTTCACGTCATAGAGATCAAGCTCCAGTTCTCCCGCCTGTCTGTCGTTCAGTGCAGGTCCTTTTTTTGCTGGATTACCTTCTGCATTCTGCCCGTGACACTTGATACAAGATTCGGCATAGACCTCTGCCGGTGTTTTGCTGTAGGTTTTCGCTTCAGGTGAACTCTCTGGAGCATTACCACATCCGCTCAATCCGAAGATTGCGACTGTTGATAATACGATAAAACTTGTTTTTTTCATAAATATACTCCTTATCTCTTAAACTTATGCTCTACCCGAAAGCATACCGTACTGTGTCATCGGCTTCAGTGCGTAAACCTTGAGCAGCCACCAGATCCATCTTTCCTGTGTCGGATCAAGAGGGAATGACGGCGTCGGTTTTCCGGTCCAGTTAAATTCCGCAAGCATGACCGTGCTGAGGCTGGTGATCAACGGACAAACAGTATACCCATCGTACTCTGCTTTCGGTTCTCTGCCTTCCATGACAGCAATAAGGTTCTCTATCACGACTTTGTACTGTTTTCTTGCCGATCCACCTGTTTTCCCCATCGGTACAGCAACGATATCCCCAAGCGCAAATACGTTAGGATATTTCACGTGTTGCAACGTCTCTTTTTTCACAGGTACCCAGCCTTTGCCTGAGCCCACTGGAGAGTTTGCAATCTCTTCAGCAGCAACCTGCGGAGGAGTAATATGCATAAAGTCATACGGTACCTCCACTTTTTCACTTCTTGGTACGATAGAGTACTCTTCCAAGTCTTCGTCCCACTCCCCTTTTTCTTCCCAGTGTCTGTTGAATGTAGCGATCTTCTTCTCAGGATCTACCGCAACAAGGTTGTGTCTGTAGTTCCATTTCATATCTCTGGCTTCGAACTGGTTGACGATCGCGTCATGATACTCTTTGACGCCGAACATATTGCTCCCGTTCGGATAGAATGTCAGTTCCGCATTCTCTCTTGCTCCCGCTTCTCTAAGTCTTGCATCTGTAAGGTACATGATTTTCTTGGGTGCACCACCGCATTTGATCGGTGTATTTGGGTGGGTAAAGATACCTTTGACCTTCTTTCCGCTCTTTGCCTCGGCAATGAATTTCTGCATCTCTTTCCAGGTATCTTCCGAACCCTGCTGGTAATAGATCGATGCCAGACCGTTTTTACCGAGCACTTTACTTACCGCAGAGTAGTCTCCCGTCGCTGTAATCGATTGATCGATACCAAGTCCTTCGATCTTGGAAAAATCCAGCTTGAGTCCTGCCGCGATGATCATGTAGTCATATTTGATCGTTTTCCCACCGCTTGTTTTTACCGTGTTGTTATCCGGATCAAACTCGACTGCTTTCTCTTTGATCAGTGTGACACCATCCGGCAAAAAGTCATCTCGTTTGTAGACCACCTGGTCTTTAGTCCATACACCCCCGCCGACAAGTGTTTGGCCTGGCTGGTAGGAGGTAGAGAGTTCATTGGGCTCCAGGATCGTAATATCCGGGTTGCTCAGTGCATTGGTCAGTCCTGCTGCTGTAGCCATACCGGCGAGTCCGCCACCTACGATCAGGATCTTCCCTTTTGCGTTTGAGCTCGTACCCGTACACCCTGTTGTACCGGTTGCCATCAATGCTGCTGCACCACCTGTTCCGAAAAGTTTTAATGCATCCCTTCTTGAGATCCCCTCTTCTTTCAGGTGTGCATCAATGAGTCCAAGACTCTCTTTCATCATTTTCTTATCCAAAATTGACTCCTTCAAATATCAACAATGCTTTATTCTACTACAAAATGAATAAATTTATAGTGTGACTATAAAACAATCTTAATTAAATCATTAAATTTTTTTAGATATTACGCTATATTTTCACAATTTTATCGATCATTAATTGCAAACTGCTCTTTCCGTTAAAATGATTTTCATTGACCAGATAGGTAACATCGATCAGGGTATCTGCCTCAAAATACTCCGTCGTTTTGAACTTTACCCCCTTTAAAAAGCATCCATTCTGTTCAAGCGTGAACCTGAGATGGTTATGATCTTTACCCATGGTAGCACTCTCAACGATACGCACCTTCCTGGTTATAAATTTCGGTTTGGTATTGCCCTCGCCGTACGGTTCGTACTTTTTGATCAGTTCTGTCAGCTCAAAGCTGATGGTCCTGAAATCCAGTTCCCCCAATACTTCGGGATCTGCCGTTTGAGGCCGGTAGTCCCTTTTACTGTACTCATCCTGCAGGCGCTTTTTGAAAGCGTCGAAATTCTCTTCAGCCAGAGAGAGGCCGATCGCAGCCCGATGGCCCCCGAACTTCTCCAGATATTCCCGACAGGTATCCGTCACCTCAAAGAGATCGCAACTCCCCACACTTCTTCCGCTACCCTTCATCATACCTTCTCCGTTGGAGGAGAGTACAATGGCCGGTTTTTGATGAATTCTTGCAACTCTTGCAGCGACGATCCCCACGACACCTTCATGCCATGCATCCCCTTTTACAACGATGACATAATCTTCTGGATCTACCTGCTTCAGTGCTTCCTGCGTGATCTGCTCTTCTGTTTCTTTTCGTAACGTATTGAATCCCTGTAATCTCTCAAGCCTGACCCTGGCATCATAGATATTTTTAGAGGAGAGGAACTCCACTGCATGCAGGGCATCTTCCATCCGCCCCGCACTGTTAAGCAGTGGCGCAAGAAAAAACCCGATATCTTCACTGCTGCACTCGCTTTTTTGATGGAGTTCAAAAAAAGCCCTGATCGCAGGAAGCGTACTCTGGGACAATGCCTTCAGCCCGCTCTTCACCATGGCACGGTTGATATGCTGAAGCGGCATCACGTCGGCAATGATCGCGACCGCTGCGAGCTCCAGGTAACGGGCCATATCGATCTTGACATTCAATGCGTTTTTGAGTGAAGCGATCAGGTACCATGCAATCTGTGCACCACACACCTCATAATAGGGGAAGGTACATGAATCCTGCTTCTGATTGACGATCGCATAGGCCTCGGGCAGTATCTCTCCGGGGATATGGTGGTCTGTGATGATCAGATCGATCCCCTCCTCTTTGCAGTATTTCGCTGCTTCTACCGCAGAGATACCGTTATCTACGGTGATCGCAAGATCCGAACCGATTATGCGGGGGATAAGTTGGCGGGAGAGCCCGTACCCATCGTTAAAGCGGTTGGGGATGATCCACGCAACAGGGTAGTCGATCTCCTCGAAAAAACGTCTCATCAGTGTCGTAGAGACAACACCATCCACATCGTAGTCACCGATGATCGTAATCTTTTCACGATTCTCTATCGCGTTTACAATGCGTGCGGTGGCCTTGTCCATATCCCTAAAGGCTGAGGGATGGGGAAGGTCCCGAAGGGTAAGAAAGCCATCGCTGAAACGATCGTTCAGGAGCCTTTCAAGACGCTCAAGCGTCATTTTAGGGTATTGGGGCCCCATTATTTCTGTTTGTTCTCAACTGTGTCTCTCGTAGATCACCGAAGCGCCGTCATAGGCAGCTCTCAGGTGCGACCCCTCTTTGGTTTCACACTCATATTCACCGAGTCTGAGTGTACCTCCCAGCGGTGACGTACTGGTACGTACCTGCTTGGATCCGCTGGCATCGATAAACTCGTCGATCAGGTAGATCATAGGGTTTTTTGCTTTGTCGGTAAACTCTGCGGAGTTTACATCTTCCAGTCCAAGGACATTGCGTCCGTACTCTATGATGGAGAGCTGCATACCAAGACAGATCCCCAGGAACGGGATCTTCTCTTCCCTTGCATATTGGATCGCCTTGATCTTACCCTCTATACCACGCTCTCCGAATCCACCGGCAACCAATACACCGTCGCACTCTTTGATAAACTTCGCAGCGCCCTCTTCTTCTATCTTCTCACTGTCTACCCATTTGATATTGACCCTGTAGTCAAGATGTGCTCCCGCATGGATCAGCGCTTCTGTGAGTGATTTGTAGGACTCTTTAAGATCAAGGTATTTCCCGACAAATGCGATCTTGATCTCGTCACTCGGCATGATGATCTTGTGGACAAGATCTGCCCACTCGTCCATTTTTGGATTGCATGCTTCCAGATCAAGCTGCTTGCAGATAGGGGTCAGGATATCCTGGCTCAGGAAACTGAGTGGTACCTGGTAGATCGTTGCTGCATCTTCCGCAACGATCACCGAATCTTCATCTACATCACAGCTGTAGGCGATTTTCTTTTTGATCTCCGTAGGTACAGGCTGCTCTGCTCTAAGTATGATCATATGTGGGGAGATACCGATACGTCTCAGCTCCTGTATGGAGTGCTGTGTCGGTTTCGTTTTGAGCTCTCCGGCCACTTTGATATACGGCAGTAGCGTCACATGGATGTTCATGACCATGGAACGTCCCAGTTCATGCTTCATCTGACGGATCGTTTCAAGATACGGTAAACCTTCGATATCACCTGTCGTACCACCAAGTTCTACGATAAGGATGTCTTTGCCCTCGCCTGCTTTGATGATACGTTCTTTGATCTCATTGACGATATGGGGCACTACCTGGATCGTTTTCCCCAGGTATTTCCCTTTTCTTTCGTTTTCGATCACTGTTTTGTAGACCTGGCCGGTTGTAAAGTTGTTTTTTTGGGTCAACGAGGTATCCAGGAAACGCTCATAGTGTCCCAGATCGAGGTCGGTTTCTGCCCCGTCTTTTGTGACAAATACCTCTCCGTGTTCAAGGGGAGACATGGTTCCGGGGTCGACGTTGATATAGGGGTCGAGTTTAAGTACAGCTACTCTCTGGCCAGTATGTTTAAGCAGCGTTCCGATACTCGCAGCGGTAATACCTTTTCCCAGTGAACTCAGTACACCACCTGTAACAAAAATATATTTTGTTCCTTTTTCGCTCATAAAATATTATCCTTTACTAGTTATGCTACGATCGGCATGATGATCGTTATAAAATTTTCATCTCTGACAACAAACGGCAGGCTTGGCTCATTGAACTGAATGAGAAACTGATTTGAGTCGATTTGTGAAATGAAATCAAGCAGATATCTGCTGTTTAAAGAGAGTTCGAATTTATCTGTCAATCCGGTCTCCAGCGTGATTTCAGTTTTTGCCTCGACATTGTCTGCTGAGAGAGAATTGAAAATAATTGTATCAGAGAGGAATGTCATTTTGATCTCCTGGGAGATCGTAGTGATCATTTTGATTGCTTCAACCATCTCTTTTTTTGGCAGGGTGATTGAATGTTTGACCGATGAGGGAATGATTCTCTCATAATCCGGGAATTTTCCGTTGATCAGACGTGTATAGAAGAAATAGTTATCATTTGTGATAATTAAATTTGTTTCGTCAAAAAAGATATTGATCTGATCCAAAAAGAGTTTTTGTATCTCGAGGATCGCTTTTTTCGGTACGATAAGTGAAAGTGCTTCAGTGTTGGAACTTTCGATCGTAGCAATAGCCAGACGTCTTGTATCCGTTCCTACCAGGTCGGTTTCATTGTTTTTGATATTGATCAGTGCACCGTTGAGTTCAAACTTCGGATTGTTTGTATCAATTGCCGGTGAGATCTTTTTCAGATTTTTGATCAGGCTGAGAGAATCGAGTGAAATTTGAGGTTTGTTGTCAATAGAGGGGAAAGCAGGATAAAGATCCGGGTCAAATGTAGGCAGTTTGAATTTCGATTGTTTTTGCTTGATCACAAGTGTATCATTGAGAAGTTCGAGTGTGATCACATCATCTTTTAAAATACGAACAATATCAAGGAGTTTTTTGCCATGGGCGGTAAAAGCTCCCTGTTGTTCGACGGTGATATGGTCTGTGACAATTTTTAAACCAATTTCTGAATCTGTAGCTTTGATGACACATTTCCCATCTTCAGCCTGAAAGAGTACATGTGAAGTGATCTGGCTTGCATCTTTTTTTTCCAGGAACGGTTGGAGATTAATGAGTATCGATTCAATAATTTGTTTTTGTGCTTTGATCTTCATTGACTTTCCCTTATTTATTTTAATAAATTAGTACATAATAGTTATACGATATGAATATGTGAAAAACTCTTTACACAACGATTTGCCCGAACTTTGATAGGTGTTGATATTTTTATGGAAGTTCACACCTATTCACTTTTAAAATTATATCTTTTTTTTATTATATGTAGTATAACGCACTTCAGAGGAGAAAAATTATAGGTGAAGTGCGTTGGTTTTGACTTTGTTGGAGAGCTCTTCAAGCAGGATTTTGAAGTTCTCGTTGCTCTCTATAATTTCATTGATCTTTTTCATTGCATGGGAGATGGCAGTATGGTCTTTCATCCCGAAATACATTGCGATCTGAGGCATCGAACTGGGTGTAAGCTCTCTGGCAAGATAGATTGCGGTTCTTCTTGCATCCACGACATTCTTGGTACGTTTCTTGGACTTGATATCCGAAGGTTTTACGTTGAGTTCTGCGGAGACGGTTTTGATGATATCATCGATGGTGATATTCTCTTTCTCTTCTTTGAGCTGGTCTTTGATCGCGTTTTGTGCAAAATCCAGCGTGATCTCCTGGTTGAGCATCGATGAAAGTGCGTTGAGTTTGATGATCGTTCCCTCTATCTCGCGGATGTTATCTCCCATATGGGTTGCAATGAAGTTGATGATCTCATTGTCCAGGGTGATTCCGTCGAGTTCACATTTTTTCTGAATGATCGCGATCTTTGTTTCAAGCCCCGGTGGCTGGATATCCGCCATCAGCCCCCACTCAAAACGGCTTTTGAGCCTGTCGACCAGCCCTGAGATTTTGTTGGGCTGCCGGTCTGATGTGATGACGATCTGTTTGTTGGCAGCATGCAGTTCGTTGAAGGTGTGAAAAAACTCATCCTGTGTCTTCTCCTTGTCCGAAATGAACTGTATATCATCGATCAGCAGCGTATCGCACTCCCTGAACTTGTCCCTGAACCGGTCCATTGTCTGTGAACGCAGATGGGTCAAAAAGGAGTTGAGGAACTGTTCTGCTGTGGTATAGATGACCGTTTTTCCAAGCGAGATGTGATAGTTTCCGATTGCCTGGAGAAGGTGGGTTTTTCCCAGACCCACGCCACCATAGAGGAAAAGCGGGTTGTATTGTCTTCCGGGTTTTTCGGCTACCGATTTGGCGGTCGTATAGGCAAACTGGTTGGAGTCTCCCACGATAAAGCTGTCGAAAACGAGAGAAGGGTTGAGATAGGTGCTCTTCCCGCTGCTTTTTTCGGAGGCTACCGCTGTTTTTCCCGTAGATGCGGCACTTTTCTGCTGTCCTACCTGTATCTCTACTTTCGGTTTTATCTCATTGTAGAGTTCAAAAAGATGCTCGAGTTTGTCTTTGTATTTGGTCTTGATCCATTTTGCGATGATCATATTGGGGGCATAAAAGTAGACGATATTGCTTCTTGAACGTTTTGTATCGTAGACCAGCGCTTTGATGTAGCGTTCATACTCCGTTTGTGAGATCTCTTTTTTGAGTTCAAGAATGACTTTTTGGCCGATGTTCATCTGTTGGAATTTCCTTATGTGAATAACTTGACGTATTTTAACCAAAATTGGCTAAAATAGCGTCAATAAAGCAGAGTGAACAAAGATTTTCACAGTGTGAATAAAGGTGTGAATGAATATTTTAGGAATTGACCCCGGAAGCCGTAATCTTGGGTATTGCATACTCAATTGGGATGGAAAAAGTTTTTCACTTCTTGAGGCGGGCTTACTGAAAATCAAGGCGACTGAACTGCAGGAGCAGATCATCGAGCTCATAGAGGGATTTGATGTGATTTTAAACTCCCATAAGATCGATGAAGTGGCGATAGAGGATATCTTCTATGCCTACAATCCCAAAACCGTATTGAAGCTGGCACAGTTCAGAGGCGCACTTTCACTGAAAATCCTCCAGGAGGTCGGCTACTTCTATGAATATACACCCCTGCAGGTGAAAAAAGCGGTGACCGGTAACGGTAAAGCAGCCAAAGAGCAGGTGGCTTTTATGGTGAAAAGGTTGTTCGGTATCAAAAAAGAGATCAAACCCCTGGATATCACCGATGCCATGGCCATCGCCTGGATGCACCTCCAACACGTGAAGATGAGAAGCGT
>JACXUO010000084.1 GCA_014763885.1 Campylobacterales bacterium | reverse complement strand
AAGATATTGTTCCCTTCCTCATGCCTGTAGGCAAGTCTATACCCCAATTTTCCAAGAATCGCATTGACGATATAGAGCCCAAGCCCGAAACCGGAACTACGTTTCTCCTCCTGGGAGAAGGGTTCCAGGTAGTAGGAGAGAGGATGCTGCAGGGCTTTCCCTTTTGAAATGACCTCCAGACCGTTGTCAACTGACCTCAGACACACATGTTTATCTTTACTGTATTTGATCCCGTTATCCATCAGGTTTTTGAGTGCCAGTGCCAAAAGGTTCACATCCGTGATCAATGCTTCATTATCTACTTCGATGCACATGCGTTCGCTCTCATTGATCAATAGTTCACGTGTTCTCTGAACGACCTCTTCCATTGAAGTATATTCAAAGTTCGGTTCAAAGCTCTGCGTCGTGACACGCTCTATCTGCGCAAGTTCATTGATGAGTTCATTCATACGTTCAAATGCACGCGCCAATATTTTTTTACTCTGTTCATCCTCCAGCATCTCCACGACGATACGCCCCTTGGTAATGGGCGTTTTCAATTCATGCATGATATTGCGCATAAAGAGATTCTTTGATGCGGAGAGCTGGTTGATATACCTGATGGCATTGTCAAAGCTTTGTGCGATCTTTCCGATCTCATCATCATACTTATAGCTCACTTTGGTATGGAGATCCCCTTTGGCAAAACGCTGTATCTCCTGATGTAGCGTTCGGAGCGGGTAGAGTTTCCGCAGGACCGCCACATAGAGCAGGAGCAGGAGGATTGTCAGAAAGACACCCAGTCCCACCGCGATCTCAAAATAGTACTTCTCTTCCCTGGCATCCTCAAGCATCAGATTATACTCCATGCGCTGGATATAGATATATCTTTTGCCTTTAATATCGAAAACCCTTACCTTACCGAGCGCAGAACCGCCGGTAAAGATAGTCTCCCCGCTGTTCTCAATACGTTTTTTCAGGATCGAGACACCCTCCTCGGAAAGAGGTTTGAGCTGAAGCTCTCTGTAAAGCTCCTGCAGTGTCTCTTCGGAAGGATGCCTTTGCAGGTTGGAGAGAAAGGTGACGGAGATCAGCTGATAGTGCTTGAACTCTTCGATCTTCTGACGATCCCTGTCCCAGGAGAGAAAGAGTACAAAGGTAGTCACCAGAATAATGATCGCTATGGAAAAGAGGATATGGATAAAGGTCGTTACCGATAAATTTCTCATCGCTCTCTTTCTTTTTACGGTCTACTTGGCAGGAGTAGGACGATCTGTCAACAGATACCCTACACCCCGGATCGGTCTGATATAGACATGATCAGGATCAATCTTCGCGATCTTCTGACGGATACGGGAGATGATCACATCGATGTTTTTGATCGAACTGTCATCATCGATATGTTCACTCTCATAGAGCAGCTGCTCTCTGGATACAGAACCGTTCTTATGCTGAATCAGCATATTGAGGATGTCATACTCCGCGGCAGTCAGTTCCAGCAGCTCCCCCTTAAACGTGATCGTGTGGGCCTTGCTGTCTGCATCAAAAAGTACAGTCTCTTTTTGCGGTGTCTCTGAACTGTGAGTACGGCGCAGTATCGTCTTGATGCGTGTCACCAGCTCTCTGGGATCATAGGGTTTTGGCATATAGTCATCCGCACCGCGCTCCATCCCGATCACCTTGTCGGTGATATCGTCCCGTGCGGAGGAGATAATGATAGGGATATTGGTGATCTCCCTGATTTTTGGGATCACTTCGAGCCCATCCATCCCGGGAAGCGTAAGATCAAGTATGATCAGGTCAAAATCATGCTGTGTCAACAATGAAAGCCCCAAAAAAGGATCTTCTGCACCGATCACCTCCATATCATACTTTGTCAGATAATTTGTCAGTATCAGTGCGAGTTCCGGATCATCTTCAATGATCAGTATTTTAATCATCTCTCCCCTCCTGTAGTGTTGGTTTTTATCTCTTTGATATTTTCTGATTGATGATAATCGATATAGACTTTCGTGATCGCGATCAGGAACGAGGTGATCGCCGGCCCGAGTATCATCCCCCAGAAACCGTATGTGGTGATGCCTGCCAAGATCGAAAAGAAAATCACAATCTCGTTGATCTCAATGGTGCTTTTAAGCAGGTTCTCTTTGATCACTTTGATGATGAGCGGCTTGATAAAGGTATCTGCAATGATCGATATCACAATCACCGAATAGAGAGCGATCACCAATGCCGTCTGTCCATCGATATTGGTCCAGGCGTAGAGCGATACCGGTACCCATACGATTGCTCCTCCGATAATGGGAACAAGCGAGGCAAATCCGTAGATCACCCCGAAAAGCAATCCATTAAATCCGTAGTAGCTTGCCATGGCGCCGAAAAGCACCCCTTCAAAGATAGCGGTCACAATGATCGAATAGAAGACCACCTCCATCGTAGAGGATACCTCGTGGATCATTTTGGCACTTCTGATACGGCTTACCGGCATCAGTGCACGTATCAGTTCGAAAAAACGTTCTCCGTAGAAGTTGATGATAAAATAGAAGACCAGCACCAGGAGCATATTCTTGACAAATCCGATCCCCACGCTTCCCGCGGTTGTCAGATAGGAGGTAGCTGTTTTCAGGTACTCGGCGATCTTCTCATCACTCATCCAGTCTTTAAAATAGGGCAATTCGTATTTTCTCAAGGTGGAGGTGACATCATTGATCACGGAAATATCCATCTGCGAAAGATACCCTACCCCTATGGTCGCAAGATAGATAATAGGGGCAAAGATGATCAGCACCAGAAGCAGCGTGGCGATCGCCGCACTCAGCTTTCTTGAACGGGTTTGAACGATGAGCTTCTTGGTAAAGTTATAGGTTGCCATCGTCAAAAGGATAGCAACCACCAAAGAGAGCAGAAACGGCTGGTAGATACTATAGGCACCGACCAATGAGAGAATAAAAAGTACGGTGATCGTCAAACTTTTATTCGTTATCATTCAAACAGCCCTCTACTTTATTTCTCCTTGTATCCGAACAGAGTCCGGATACAATCCCTCTCACTGAAGATTCATTTTTCAACTCAGGGATGCGCTTTTTATTCAAAAAGCCCCTCCCTCATCCCACCAAGCTTGAAGTGTTCATAACTCTTCTGTGTTGCGATACGTCCACGGGCGGTACGCTCGATATAGCCGTTTGCAATCAGATAGGGTTCCAGTACATCTTCGATCGTCCCTTCATCCTCACTCAGTGCAGCAGCAATTGTACTCAGCCCCATCGGTTTGTTTTTCGCAGAGACAAGCAGCTCCAACAGACGGATATCCTGCTCGTCAAACCCTATGTGATTGACCCCGAGCTCATCCAGTGCATACCTCGCTCTCTCCAGTGTGATCTCATGCTCGTCTTCCACTTCTGCAAAGTCGCGTACCCGTTTTAGAAGCCGAAGCGCGATACGGGGCGTCCCCCTGCTGCGTCTTGCGATCTCTATCGCTGCCTCTTTCTGTGAGCGTTTTTCAAGCTTGTGCGATGCCTGGGTGACGATACGCCCCAGCTCTTCAGGGGTATAGAACTGCATCCTGAAGTGCATACCGAAACGTTCGCGAAGCGGATTTGAGAGCATCCCGGCCCTTGTCGTCGCACCAATCAGGGTAAAACGCGGCAGATCGATCTTCACGGTCTGTGCCGCAGGGCCGGAACCGATAATGATATCCAGCCTGAAATCCTCCATCGCCGGGTAGAGTATCTCCTCGATCGCCGGGCTCATACGGTGGATCTCATCGATAAAAAGGATATCCCCCTCCTCGATATTGGTAAGCAGGGCCGCAAGGTCCCCGGCTTTTTCGATCATCGGGGCTGCTGTGGTTTTGATATTGGCCCCCATCTGCGTGGAGATGATATTTGCCAGTGTCGTTTTGCCAAGCCCTGGAGGGCCGAAGAAGAGGATATGGTCGAGCGCCTCCCCTCTTTTTTTACTTGCTTCGATAAAGACTTTGAGGTTTTTTTTGATCTTCTCCTGCCCGATATACTCATCCCAGCTGCTCGGCCGCAGTGTCACTTCATAGCTGCCTTCGCCCTCAAAGCGTTCTATCTCTACCATTCTTTCCATCAAAACTCCTTTTTGATGAAAGTGAGGAATGAGGAATTAGGAATTAGGAGTGTCGGTTTGCATTGCTCTGCAATGCTTCTTTTATTATCTACTGCCACTTCACACCTTTCACTCTTTCAACAAAAGCTTTTCGCAGAAAAGCATACCTCAACTCCTCACTCCTCACTCCTAATTCCTCACTGGAGCGAAGCGACTTTCACTCCTAGCTCCTCACTTTCAATAACTGTATTCCTCGCTGGGGAATTCCCTGCTTTTGACTTCATCACGGTACTGCTGCAGTCCCTCTTTGATCATCGCCGCACCCTTGCCGTACTTTTTCACAAATTTCGGCGTAAAGGCTTCAAAAAAGTCGAACATGTCGCTCCATACCAGTACCTGACCGTCGGTCACATTCCCTGCTCCGATGCCGATCGTCGGGACGCTGACCGCTTCGGTGACCGCTCTGGCTGCCTCGGGTTTGACCCCCTCCACCAGGATCATGAATGCCCCTGCCTCTTCAAGCGCCTTCGCATCCTCTACCATACTTTGGATATCCTCTGCATCTTTGCCGCGCACCTTGTAACCGCCTTCGCTTCGCACGAACTGGGGCATCAACCCCACATGCGCTACCACTGCGATACCGTTCTCTACCAATGCCTTGATCACAGCTGCTCGCTCTTTGCCGCCTTCGATCTTCACTGCCTGGGCATCTGTCTGCTGGTAGACCTTTGTCGCATTTGCCACTGCGATTTCAGGCGTCGTGTAGGTACCAAAAGGCATATC
>JACXUO010000083.1 GCA_014763885.1 Campylobacterales bacterium | reverse complement strand
TCTTTACCCTGCTCAGTGCCGCGGGGCTTATCTCTGTGACATCCCAGTGGTTAGCCGCCCTGCTTCCGACCACGGACTTCTTGACCCAGACCACCTGGATCGTTATCCTTGCGACACTTGCCGGAATCGGACTGGCGATGACTCCGCTCGCACGGATGCCAGGTTCGATGAAACTGGGCAATATGATGCTCTTTCTGCTCGTAGCACTCATCGCAAGCCGGGCTGATTTCGCCGAACTCACCGAGGCACCGCTCTATATCATCTCAGGGTTTATCATCATTGCAGTCCATGCAGCGGTCATGGTACTCTTTGCCAAGCTTTTCAGACTGGACCTTTTCAGTATCGGTGTAGCCTCCCTGGCCAACATCGGAGGCGTTGCCTCGGCACCCATACTCGCCTCAGCCTACTCCAAAGCCCTGATCCCTATCGGTATTCTGATGGCGATGATGGGGTATATCCTGGGGACCTTTGGCGGTCTGATGGTGGGAAAGGTGCTGGAGATGATCGGGGGTTAAAGCCCTTCCGGTCACTAACGCCCGAAAGGGCTTGCCGGCTGGAGATTTGCCAGAAGCAGCAGCGCTCCCAAGGCAATCACAAGCAGTGCAGAGGCAAGCTGAAGCAGCCAGCCGTATCCTCCCAGAAACCGTTTCCCTTTGTTCTTCACTGCAACGGAAGCGATGCCCGCCAATGAGATCGTCAGTCCCATGCCGATACTCATCACCAGTGCACTCACCACACCCACGGCAACATGCCCCATCGAGAGGGCGAAAAGCGTGATCGTCATGACGCCCGGACAGGGTACGATCCCTGCCGAAAAGGCTACCACATAGCTGCTGCGCTCTGAGAGCTTTGCCTGCTCTTTTTCTTTTCGCTCTTTCCAGCTCTCGTAGACAAGGTAGCATCCCACCAGAATGATGAGTCCCCCCGAGGCGATCATGGAATAGCCGCTGAACTCGCGGAAACTCCTGGAAAACAGTGCATCGATCAGGTAGTAGATCACCAGCGTCAGCATCAATGCCGAGAGCGCGTGGACTGTGGCGATAATATACCCCATTTTCAGCGCCTGCCTGTAGCTTCCCCCTTCGCGCAGGAAGTAGAGCCCTACCAGTGCCTTGCCGTGCCCCGGCCCGACGGCATGGATGACACCGTAGACAAAAGCGATACCAATCACGGTCAAGGCGGCGGTAAGTCCTTCGGGCGAATCAAGGTTTTTCAGGTTACCGGAGACCAGTTTGTTGAGCTCATACTGCCAAAGAGTGATCGTGTGCAGCAGCGAGGCGTAAAGTTCACTCATTTCAACTCCAATACATAACCGTAGTAGTAGTCATACTCATGCTCATATACCTTAAAGAACTGTCCGGGATTTGCCTCTTTGACAAAGGCTTCAGTGACCTGGTAGGCAGTCATGTTATCCACATCAAAGAAGCGGACCGTTTCTGCCTCTGCAGGCCGCGTCAGCGTGAAGGTAAATACCAGCTGTGATCCATGGATAGAGGCTCCGAAATCCCGTGCTTCTCCGGTGGAGAGCTGCTCCTCACCTTTGAAAAAGTAGGTATAGTAGTCGTGCTCTTTCAAAGAAGCAAAGATATCGCTGACCAGTACCTCGCTCTCGGCGGGAGAGAATGCATTGTCATGGTCAACGTCATAGTCCATGATCAGCATATTGGAGGTCATCTCGTCAAACACCCAACGCAGCTGAATCGTCTCTTTTCCTACCTTGGGATAGACATCGACAAACACATGCGGGTGGGCGAAAAGCGACAAGGTAAAAACGAGCAGAGATATCACTATTTTCATAAAAACATTATAACCGAAAGATACAAATAATACGTTTGACAGTAAGGCCCTGTAGTCATATCGAAGGCAAATTTTCAGAAGAGAAACAGATATTGTAACAGGATAGAGGTAGACAGAATCCGGACGGCTATACTCTATCCGGACAAGGGATAAATCGTGGAAGGCTTATCGCACGTTTATGCGATGTAGAGCCTTCCGGTATGACGAGTTTCAGTCTGCGCGAGGCAGCGGCAGAGCCGCCGCTCTCTTAGACAGCACCCTGATCGATCATCGCATTAGCCACCTTACGGAAACCTGCGATATTTGCACCGAGAACGAGGTTTGTCGGGTCACCGAACTCTTTCGCTGTTTCGCTGCTGTTGAGGAAGATCCCTTCCATGATACCTTTGAGTTTGTTGTCGACTGTTTCAAAGTCCCATGACTCCATACCCGCATTCTGGCTCATCTCAAGCTGACTTGTCGCTACGCCGCCCGCGTTGGCTGCCTTACCTGGACCGTAAGCGATCTTCGCTTCAAGGAAGAGATCAACCGCTTCGGGTGTAGATGGCATGTTCGCCCCTTCACTGATACAGACACAACCGTTTTTAAGCAGCTCTTTCGCATCCGCAGCATTGAGCTCGTTTTGTGTCGCACTCGGGAAGGCTGCATAGCACGGGATCGTCCAGACAGCGTTGCGTCCTTTTGGATAGTCAGATACAGGAGTATACTCCGCACTTGGATGCTCTTTGATATACGCTTCCAGAGAAGTCTTCTGTACCTCTTTGACCTCTTTGAGCGTCTCAAGGTTGATACCATGCTTGTCATATACCATACCGCGTGAGTCACTGACTGTAACCGGTTTCGCCCCAAGCTGATAGAGTTTTTCGATAGTATAGATCGCAACGTTACCCGAACCCGAAACCGTACATACCTTGCCTTCAAGTGTTTCGCCCCGTGCTTCAAGCATGTTCTGCGCGAAATATACCGCACCGTAACCTGTTGCTTCTGTACGTACCAGTGAACCGCCCCAGTTCAGCCCCTTGCCTGTCAGAACACCTTCGTAACGTCCTGTCAGACGTTTGTACTGGCCGAAAAGATAACCGATCTCACGTCCACCGACACCGATATCACCTGCAGGAACGTCGATTGTAGGGCCGATATGGCGGTAAAGTTCCGTCATGAAAGACTGACAGAAACGCATGATCTCTCCGTCACTTTTCCCTTTTGGATCGAAGTCGGACCCCCCCTTACCTCCACCGATAGGCAGGCCTGTCAGTGAGTTTTTGAAGATCTGCTCGAAACCGAGGAACTTGATGATACCTGCGTTAACGCTTGGGTGAAAGCGAAGACCCCCTTTGTACGGCCCGAGGCATGAGTTGAACTCGATACGGAAACCTTTGTTGACCTGGATCTGCCCCTGGTCATCGATCCATGTGACACGGAAAAGGATCTGGCGCTCCGGTTCTACGATACGTTCGATAATGTTGTGATTTTTGTATCTTGGGTCTTTGTCTAACAATGGGCGCAGAGACATCAGCACCTCTTCTGCAGCTTGATAGAACTCTGTCTGAGCCGGGCTGGTACGTTTGAGGTACTCCATTGTTTTAGCGGTATATGGCATTTCTTCTCCTTAAAAATCGAGGTTTTCCCTCTGAATGATGTAGTCCTTTATAAAGTTAAAGCAAACTTAAAAAAGCTATTTATTTTACTTTAAATCTTCTTAATAAAGCTAAAAAATAAAAAAATTTATTTTTTTGTTAAGAAAAGTTACACATATCAATATATCTTGAAATAATGCACAATATTTCTGATCTAGTTGATAGGAATAATCGCATATCCGTCATTCTGCGCATCGATAAGCGCAACCATGGCACTGGGTGCGATCTTCACAAACGCCAGGATATTCTCCTTTTTGATCCCTTTGGCCTTCATCCCCACGCCGCACATGAGAAATTTGACATGATAGGTTTTGGCAAGCGAGGCAAGCTTCTCATGTATCTCCTTTGCTTTTGCCTGAAATGCTGGGTCCGGTTTGCATTTTGTTTTTGAGATATCCTTCACAAAAAACTTGTATGCACCGCCGTGTATGACCACTATCTTATCGAGCTTGGCATTGACACTTTGATAGTGTGCAGTGCTAAATGCAACTCCCCCTATCAACCTCTTCTCCAACGTTGCCAGCTCCGAAGTCGTAAGGTCAAAGAGCGCCTTTTTTACCACACCTTCAGCACTCAGAAACTCTGTAAAAATCACCAAAAATAATAGTAAGCGTTTCATCGTCACCACCCCTTTTTTATATATTTCCTTGCTCCCATCCAGACGATGAGAATGCGTCAAACTATTTTCCTCCTGCTCCAAAACTGAATTTGAGAGCCAGCAGGACTGTCCAACTATTATGTGTTATCTCATCTCTTCCAGCCATGAATCATAGTCAGTCGCATGACTGAGAAAAAAACCTACAACTATTAATCCAATTGAAACGGGTACCGCAATATCTTTATTGATGAGCCAAGTAAGTCCAATGATCGATAACAATACCAACCAAAAAATCAATCTTTTGTTTTTTGCTGCATTTGTTTTCATGATGAGTTCGCTTTTTAACTTCTTGGCATTCTCATTGATCCTAACTAAATCATTTTTTGAAAAATTTCCGGTTAGACTTCTTTTACCTATATTGGCAGGACGACCCCTAAAGTTATGTATGGTGTAGTAGTGCGTTCCATTGCCGGTTCCCGCTTCCGAGCCGGTCGTTTTATAGTATTCCATATTAAAGTGCAGCATTGGCATTTACCAAGTCAATGCCATGTAACATACTTCTTTTTGCTTCATCCGGTGAATTTCTTGAACTTCCATGGACCAGCCAATTAGATATATCAATGATCTCCCATCCATTTATCCTGTCGCTTTTTGAAGTGTATATTTCATCCGGAATCATGTATTTCATATTGGAACCTGAACTAATCGATATTTTTACAGCGCTATTGTAAGCTTCCCAATTTCTTAGACAGTTCTTAGGTTGACTTTTTCTGTTCCTTATTATACCTTTCTAAATATTCAATAGGCGTTAATTTTCCTAAAG
>JACXUO010000082.1 GCA_014763885.1 Campylobacterales bacterium | reverse complement strand
GGAAAAGAGGGATTACCAGGAACTTCCGCCTCCACCGCCGCCTCCACCGCCTGAGAAACCACCGCCACCTGAGAAACCGCCGCCACCTGTGTTGTTTGACGGTGGTGTCGCAGAACGGTCAACTGATGAACTAAAATCTCTAAGATCATTCAAATCACCGTGATACCATGCAGGTGTAGCTACACTTAACAGTCCATAGAAGGAAAGCCAGTGTTTGGTCTCTCCAAACAAGACGGCATAAGGAAGAAGTTTTTCAAGATAAAGAGGATCCTCCTGCAATCTTCTACGTATCTCATCTTCTTTTACTCTGGCGATAAACTCCTGCAAGCCCAAAAGATGTTTGCGTGTATATGCACCTTTTTGCGTGAACTTCCCTATTTTTTTATAGGTAAAGATCATGGCAAATAAGAGTAGGAGTAAGACGCCGAACGGACCGAAAAGAAACTCAGGAATGCTTATGTCATGTTCTATAAAGAGTGCTGTAAGCGGTGTCATACCCATCCCGGCAAAGACAAAACCGAATATTTTGTTAAAGATGTTTTTCCCCGAAAGAGCGATTGATAGTCCAACGGAACCAAATATGATAGGAAAAATCATCAGAAAAATACTTTCAGCCCCATAATTCATAAAAAAAGTGTAGAAGATCAAGGCAATCACAGGAAGTAGAAAGAGAATGCTCTTTGTAAGAAAACTTTTGCGAATACGTTGAGGGTTTTCCATCATATACCCATCCGCAACAACCCATTGGTAAAGTCTGTCATTGATCTCTGAAAACCCTTTTTGCAGTGTATCAGCTTTGCTTTTAGAACCTTTTGTGAAAGTGAAGCTTTCGGAATTATGGAAAAGCACGTGATCAAGAAGATATTTTTGATCCATTCCAAGCGTATCTGAGTTCTTTTCTGTCCGTTTCAAGAGGGGATCGGAAGTATGGCTGCTTTGATAGATATCTAGATATCCCTGTTCAGCAAGTTCCAGTACTGCTGCAGAGAAGTCTTTGTTATCAGCAAACTTGTCAAGTACCAGTCCCGCTTCCAGGATACTCATATTTTTCGGAGGATAGTATTGTACAGCGACCGCACGTTTGTCCGTAAAGCCGGTATGTCTCTCATGGATCTTTTTGAAGTAGAGCAAAAAGCCGGCCAGTACACCCCAGTGCCAGTATCTCAAGATCCATTCAAAAAAAGAAGGCTCCAGATTTTCAAGTCCGTTCTGATCCAGACGATATGCAGGATATGCCAGTTCAACGGTTACCCCCTCATAAGGGTTTACCTGCGGGACATTTACCTGGAGATGTGAAGGGGTAAGCCAGCGGGTGGATGCAGAGGAGGTGGTCGCACCGTACCTGCCTGTATAGGTAGAAAGGGAGATATCGCGGCTTGTCAGTGAGGGGGGGAGATAAAAGTTGGCCTGGATATCATTGATGGGGATTTGCCATCCTGTTCCGATAACATTCCATCTGATCGCATCTTCATCTCTGTTTTGTGATGCGGGAAGTACCCCAAGTTTTACCCGGTAAGAGATGCTATAGGTATGTTTTCCCGTGATATAGGTTGAGGGTGAGCCTATTTTGAGACGGATCAGCTTCCCCGCATTTTGGGAGTAGTGTGAGGAGCGCTTCCAGGCGACAACTCCCCCGTCTTTTTGTACAGAGAACTGATAAAGGCCGATATCTTTGGTGACTGATCCCACTTTGATCTGAAAGGGGATATCCCGAAATATGCCATGCTTTGAAGCGCTCCCAAAGTCATAGACGATCGTTTCGGTAATGGAGAGTTCACCGCTTTGTTCTACGGTGGTGTCAACCTTGTAGTGATCGATCTTCTCTGCAAAGAGCAGGGTGTGGCACCCCAGTATAATCAGGGCGCCAAGAAAGAGCCGTTTCATAGGTCTTAGAGATCGATTTTCGGCATCGTATTGACCGCTTTGGCTTCGCTTTCATCCAGCTCAAAGTACTCACGTTCGGTAAAATTGAATTTTTGTGCAATATAGAGATCAGGAAATGAGTGTACTTTGGCATTGTAGTCCCGTACGATCGCATTGTAGTAGCGTCTTGCATTTTGTATGGTATCTTCGATATGGCTCAGCTGGTTTTGCAGATCAAGGAAATTTGTGTTGGCCTTGAGATCAGGATAGGCTTCTGCCAAAGCAAAGAGTTTTCCCAGTGTCCCGGTCAGCATATTTGCTGCGGCTGCTTTCTCTTCGATACTTTTTGCTTCAAGCCCCTGCTGTCTGGCTTTAATCACTCTTTCAAGTGTCTCTGCCTCATACGTCTTATATCCTTTGACCGTATCAACCAATGCGGGGATAAGATCATAACGGCGTTTGAGCTGCACATCGATATCGGACCATGCGGCATCGATACCGGCTCTGAGCGAGACAAATTTATTGTAGATGATGATCAGATAACCGACCACACCTACGATGATAAGCAATACAATGTTTCCAAAACTCATATCTACCCTCCCTTATGAATAGTTGTCGTTTATTATACTATGTATTTGCTTTTTTGGCTAGCCAAAAAGTTTTTTCATCGCAGCGAAGAAGACTTTAAAGAGTCCCTTGTTCCCTACGATCTGGTCGATAAACTCATCATAGGATTGGTTTTTTTCCTCAAGGAAGCCGACAAGGTACTTTTCTGCCGCCTCCATCCCTGACTGGGTTTCGATCTCAAGAAGCTTTTGATAGATGGGCTCGATTGATTTTATTGCACTTTTTGTAGCAGCCTTTCTAAATGCGGTATACCCTTTGATCTCATTGGTCAGTTTGTCTTTTTTGGACTCAAATTCGGTGATGACCCAGTAGTATCTTCCGTCTTTTGCCATATTTTTTACAAGGGCCATGATCGATTGTCCCTTCTGGATACGATCCCACATCAGTTTAAAGATGACTTTTGGCATATCCGGATGACGGATGATATTATGTGGTTTGCCGATCAGTTCGGCTTCCCTGTACCCGGATATCTCCACAAAGTAGTCGTTCCCGTAGGTGATCAGACCTTTCGGATCTGTTTTGCTTACGATATATCTTTTTGGATCAAGAGTGATCTCTTCATTTTTAGGGAGAGGTTTATGCATTTTTTTCCTTCTGAAAGTAGCTGTTTTTTGAAAAAGCGCATTATACCCGAATTTAATTAATATTATTGTATATTAATTGATAGTTTTTATTTAATTCTCAGAAACTGATGTACTATTTATGATAAAATTTCGTTAAGATGATTCTCAAGGAGGAATACTATGGGCAACAAGGAAGCGCTGATTGATGAGTTGAAAGCATTTAACATACATCATGACAACAGCTTAAAGGTGATGGCAAAAGCAGTGAAAGGACTGGTGCCCCAGGAAGAAGCGTGTGTAAAGCTTTTTGACTGTCCTATCCATAAATGGATGGAGGAGAGAAAACCTTTGCTGAACAAAATTTATGGAACTGAAAATATCAAAGTCCTTGCTGCGCGCCATGCAGAGTGGCATGAACAAAGTGACAAGATATGCGGGATCATCTCTTCAAGAAATGAAAAGAGTGTCGGTCTTCTGGGAAAGGTTTTTGGGAAAAAACAGGATATAGACGAAGGTGAACTGGATAAGGCACTCTCCTATGTCTCAGACTTGAAAGAGCTTACCGAGGTGATCGACTCCACATTCGGACGCATGATCAAAAGAGCCAATGCGGTCCAGAATGATATGTTTGACGAGAAATAATTCATGGCATATGATCTGAAAGACAAACTGGTCATCGCTCTCTCCTCCAGGGCGCTGTTTGATCTTGAAAAAGAGAATCAGATCTTTGATGAAGAGGGGCTTGAAGCCTACTATGACTATCAGCTGAAGAATGAAGATACACCTCTGGAGGTTGGTACGGCATTCAGGTTTGTCAAAAACCTGCTTGCCATCAATAAAAGTTTTGATGACAAGCTGATCGAGGTGATCATCCTTTCACGCAACAATGCCGCGACAGGGCTTCGTATCGGACGTTCCATCGAGCATTACAAGCTGGAGATAGAGCGGAGCGGATGGACTGCAGGGACACCGGTGGCAAGATACCTGGAGGCATTCAAAGTCGACCTTTTTCTCTCTGCCCATCCTGAAGATGTCCAGGATGCGATCAATGCGGATGTGGCAGCTGCCACGATACTGCCGCATAAACCCAGAGCCGATATCGAGTCGGATATGGTTAAGATCGCATTTGACGGAGATGCCGTGATCTTCGGTGATGAGAGCGAGAAGATCTACCAGGAGAAAGGGCTGGAAGCTTTCCTGGCCCACGAAAGGGAGAATGCAAAAAATCCGCTCAGCAAAGGTCCTTTCTTCAAGTTTTTGAAGGTCCTCTCCGATATCCAGAACAGGTTTCCGATGGAGAAGTCACCGATCCGTACGGCACTGGTGACTGCACGCAGCTTTTCCACACACGAAAGGGTGCTTCGTACGCTTGATGCCTGGGGTGTACGTATCGATGAGGCATTTTTCCAGGGAGGGGTGCAGAAGTATGAGGTGATCAAAGCTTTTGGGGCGGATATCTTTTTTGATGACCAGGATGCGCATCTCAACTTTACGACCAAGGATACCCCTTCGGCAAAAGTACCCTATAAGTGCCAGACTCTGCTGGATGGTTAGGTTTGCCAGGTATTTGATTACCTTTATCGAACCTTAAGAGGAATCTTCCTATAATCATTCTGTATAAAAATGATTTGAGTTTTTAAATATTATTTGTTGTGCCAAACTTGTTGCGAAACAAGGACGGAAAGCCACGGGTATCATGCAGACAGCCGGGTTGCCAAAATGAAATAGACGCTTCGTTTGTACAGCAAAAAAGACCTCTTTATTGTTCGGTAGGGTATTGCGTGTTTAACATGCAATCGTTTTACGTTATAGAAACAATTAAGATGGATAGTGCCCTTAAAAGTTCGCAATTTCAAAACACCTTTTATGTATCAGGCTGCATCCTGCAGCAACTCTTCACGCTTAATCATTACCAGTTCGAGC
>JACXUO010000081.1 GCA_014763885.1 Campylobacterales bacterium | reverse complement strand
AGCCACGTAGGTCGGGAGTAGCGTGAAAATCGTATAAATTGTGAAAGAGATGCTGTTTTTACCGCTCTCATCCTGAACTTGCATCCCAGGGTGTTTCCTGTGGGGGGGATTCAGGATATTATCGAATAACAGCAAAATTTGGGGGATTCTGAATCAAGTTCAGAATGACGAAGACCCATATTTTATCTTTTTTTTACAATCTCGGAGTAGTGGAGTAGAACAACACGCAAAGGTCAAGGTTTTTATAGATGCCGGATGGAGCCTGGAACAACACCTGCTCCATATTTTTTTCATTCCTGCTTCAAGGAATACATACCTGAATTTGACGAATCAATTCATTTTTTAGCTTATTAAATTCAGGTATGCATTCCCATCGGGGACGATGGGAAGCAGAAAAAACCAATGAAACATCAAATTTAACCAAAAGGAAACCAATGAAACAGATTACTCTCATGGAAAAATATCCGGTCTTTACAATCGAGATAGAGAAGAGTGAGACAAACTATCAGAATGTTGATGAGATCCTGGCGTATCTTAAAGCGCAGGTAGAAGCACACCCTATCGCTGTTTATATCGGAGAGTTTGATCACTATGGACATACCTCTTCACTTGAAGTGGGAGAGATCTCAGAGGATATCAAAGATGCAAAAAATCTCATCTGCTGTTTTGGTAAAGCATTGCCAAAGCCTGAAGTATTGGGAGTAAGACCTCGTTCTATCGGTGTTGCAGAGATGAAAGACTCTTTTGTAGTGAGTTTTCTTGAAGCGCCAAATCCTGATGCAAATGCTGCTATGGAAAAGTGGGTGAAGGGTATTGCAAACAAATAACAGACTTTTTTCCTTACTATTTGTTACCTTTTTACTCACAGGATGTGAAGAGCGCTTTCCCGTATATGCAAGTTTTTGTACCCAGGAGAAGGCGCCTTCACTCTCCTGCCTGCGTTACCCTTTGGTAGAGCCTCAAGATAAATTACTCCTCGAAGAGGCGCTTGGATTCAAAGAAGATCCCGCCTGTCCCTATTATTTGAAACTTACAAAATACAAAATCGGTCAATGCAACAACCCTGTGGTCAAGAGTACAGGAAGTGACTTTGAAGGGTATGTGCGTCTGGAAATCCTAAAAGGTTTTACATGCTATTATAAGATACAGAGTGATTATAAATTAGATAGAGATGCTGCTTTCAAAAGAGTATTGGAACAGACAAAAATAGATCTAAAACTAAAAAAATAGAAATTATTTTTTAATTAAGACTATTTTTATCCTATTTAAGGAATAATGCTTCTACACAATTTAAATAAAAGGAAAAATTTATGGCAACAGTAACTTTTAAAAACGACATTACATGTAACCTGGCAGGAACAGAAGTAAACGTTGGTGATACAGCACCGGTAGTAACAGTAACAAACTGCAACCCAATGCTCCAAGATGAGACAGTAGGCGGAGAAGGTAAAGTACAACTGGTAATCGCAGTACCTTCACTTGATACAGGTGTATGTGATGCTGAAACCAGAAGATTCAACCAAGAGGCAGCTGGTCTTGAGGGTGTAGAAGTAATCACTGTATCTATGGACCTTCCATTTGCAGCAGCAAGATGGTGCGGTGCAGCAGGCATCGAAAACATCAAAGTATGTTCGGACTTCAGAAACAAAGAGTTCGGTAACGCATACGGTGTACTTCTTGCAGATGGACCACTTGCAGGTGTACTTGCGAGAGTGATCTTCGTAATCGGTAAAGACGGTAAAGTTGCTTACAAACAAGTCGTACCTGAAATTACTCAGGAGCCAAACTACGAAGAGGCGCTTGCAGCAGCAAAAGCAGCACTCTAATTTTTCTATGCAACCCCCGTACTGCGGGGTTGTTTTTCTTTCTGCCTCGCTTCATTTTTTAGCGATACCCCTTAGTCTACTTATGCTAAAATACCTTGTAAATTTAAAATCTTGTTTCGTTGAAGGATAGAGTCTCCATGCGATATATCTCTTATGCAGTGTTGCTGTCTCTGCCGATCTTTTTTTTCAGTGGTTGCGGTGAACCCGGCCTGCCGAAAGATCAGTATAATATGGAAGAGTGCAAAGAGGAGCTGCTGGAAGCCAACGACTTTAAAAGCGAAGGGAGTATAGACCATATCATTGTGGAGAAGGCAGAAAGGAAAATGTATCTCTATAAAGGGAATGAGATTGTAGGCGTACTGCCTGTATCGCTGGGGAAAAACCCGGTGGGGCATAAACAGCAGCAGGGGGACAACCGTACTCCAGAAGGGGAGTTCTTTATCCATCGCAAGCTCTGTTCGCCCAGGTACTACCGATCGCTCTGCATCTCCTACCCCAGACCCGAGGATATTGAAAGTGCAAAAAAAAGAGGGGTAAACCCCGGTGGGGACATTACGATCCATGCGCAGCCAAAATGGAATGCCGACGGGAAACAGGATGCCTATACATTAAGCCAGAACTGGACACAGGGATGTGTTGCTGTCACCAACAGCGTGATGGAAGAGCTTTGGTATGCCGTACGGGAAGGTGTTCCCGTAACCATACGCTAGGAGGTTGAAGATCGCACGCTATACACAGAAACAGATCGACAAGTACCAGAGGCAGAAATATATCGGTGAGCTGGAAAAGGTTGCGAAAAATCTTTTCCGCATGTTCAGGGATAAGAGCAGCACAATGCACTCCTTTGTCACCAAGTTTCGAATGCTGAAGGAGAAGCTGGATGAAAGAGAGGAGACCCACCTTGATGCGGAGTATCACAGGGAGTTGAAGGCCTATATCAACAGACTCTATCAGCAAACCTGCCAGAATGAGGCTTTCGGCGAGGATGAGTTTGATGATATACGTGAGGCGGAGATGAGCAATCTTAACCGTTTGCAGAAAATGAAAAACAGTGTCTCTTATAAAAAAGAGAAACATAAAACAAAACATCATGAGGAGTGGGAGTAGAGTATGCAGAAAAGAGTAACTGTTTTGCTTGCGGCATCAGCAGCGCTGCTATGGATCAACGGATGTAACAAGGAACCAGTCGCCTACGGGAAGGCAGACAAGACCCCCTATGAGACAAAAGCATGCTGGAGAGAGCTTTCCGGCGGGGTAGAGATAGATAAGTCGATGCTGGCAGACAAGATCGTCGTCTACAAAGAGAAGCATCTCATGCATCTCTATCGGAAGGGAAAGGTCGTGGAAGAGTTCCGCGTCTCGCTGGGGAAAAACGGCACAAAAGGGGACAAGATAGAGAAGGGGGATTATCGCACCCCTGTGGGAAGTTATACGATCGTAAGAAAGAAGTGTGACAACAGACTCTACAAATCACTGATGATCTCCTACCCCAGCCAGGAGGATATCGCAGAAGCCAAAAAGAGAGGGGTTGACCCCGGAGGGTATATCACGATTCATGGACAGCCAAAATGGAATGCCGACGGAAGAGGCGATCAGTACACCTTGGCATATGATTGGACGGAGGGGTGTATCGCGGTGACCAATGTGGCAATGGATATCCTGTGGAAATCGATCAAAAACGGTGCCAAGATTGAGATTCATGCATAATAGGATCATTTTAGCTTAAATTGAGTAATGATATATTATGATATTGAATAATATTGCTAAAAAGGAGCAACAATGAGAAAGGTTTTGGTATCAACGGCTTTACTGTCAGCGGTTTTATTGATGGCAGGAGGGAAATTGGCACCGGAGGATATCCCTGAGCTTGTACCTGCGATAGAGACACCTGCGAGTGACTGTACAAAAAATACCGTCTACAAAGATGAGGATAGCGGGTTGATGTGGCAGGATGAAGCCTACACAGATGCTGAAGACGGTGCATTTAAAAACAATGGCAATGCAGGGAAAGCGGGAAGTTTTCAGCATGCAAAAAACTACTGTGAGAGCCTTTACTATGCGGGGCATTCGGACTGGAGATTGCCGACATCTGATGAACTTATGCATTTGCACAGAAAACCCGGGCAGGTGTTCCTCAATTTCAGAGGTTCGGATTTCTGGACATCGACACCTGCAGAGGCCGGAAAATATTTTGTAGTCTTTCCTGCAGATGCCTATCGCTATGAGAGAAAAGCTGCGCAGAGCAACTATGTCAGATGTGTGCGCTGCGCAAAATAGGGCTAAAGAATCTTTATCTCTTCCTGTAGTGTGATACCAAACATTTTTTTTACCTCTTTTTTTGCAAGCGTGATCAGGTAAAGGGCATCTTCAAAGGTGCCGTTCCCCTGATTGACCAGGAAGTTTGCATGGATGGGACTCCATTGCATATCCCCTTTTCTCGCTCCCTTCAATCCTGCAGCCTCTATCAGACGTCCTGCATAATCACCCTCCGGATTTTTAAAAACCGAACCGGCACTGGGTTGGGGAGGCTGATTGGAGCGCAGAGAGAGGAGGCTATCCAACAGTGACTGGCTAAACCCCTTTTTGATCTCGAATTTCGCTTCGGTCGCAATGCCGTTCAATCTGGCATGGCGGTACCCATGCTCTATATCTTTTGCTTTGATCCATTTTCCGTTGATTTTGACCGAATGGAGTATGTTGAACACTTCATACTCTTTTACCCCTGCATTCATCGCAAGCATACCGCCAAGTGTACCGGGAAGTTTGGCACAGAACTCAAAACCGGCGATATCGTGTTTTCTGGCATAGGAGAGAATGCGTCCTGTAGGGGTGGCTGCTCCAATGATCAGCATATCCCCCTCTTCTCTAATCGTGGCGAATTCTTTGCTCAGGATCATCAGTGGAGGGGGAGTCGGTGAGACAAGGAGGTTGTTGGCCCCTCCGATGAGGTAGCGGTCCCGGGGTATCTCATCCCCTTTCTCATTCCTAATTCCTAATTCCTAATTCGCGCGAAGCGCGGCATATTCTCTCGGGATCAGATAATCCTCCGTTTTGATGGGCGCTTCCCACATTCCATGCTCGAAACCGATCTCATAGAGCCTGTCAAGTGCCTGAATCTGAAGTTTGCTCATCTCTATCGATGCATCAGAAGCATACATATCGAGGTATTTTTCAAGCATTTTATCGGAGATACGTACCAGGGCATCTTTTTCGAGTTTGGCACAAAGCTCCTCTTTGCGGTCATTGGCTACTTTCACCCCTTCGATGAGGATATTCTCTATCTCTATCGCGCGGTTCAGCGGCAGGCTTCTGCGTATCGCCATCCCCCCCAGAGGGAACGGCAGACCTTCTCCGGCCAGCTCCACCCAGATATCCCAGATCTCCTTCTCTACTTCCAGACTTTCGTCAAAATCAAGGATCGACTCGTGGATCAGTACCCCTGCGTCCACGACTCCGTTGACTACTGCCTCCTCGATCTCCAGAAAGTTCATATAAACCGGGCGCGCTTCAGGGTAGTAGATACGAAAGAGCATCGCATTGGTGGTGTATTTCCCGGAGAGTGCCACCTTGAAGTTGCGTTTAAGCTTTTTATCCTTGCGGCGTATCAGCTTGGGGCCATACCCCTCTCCGAAGCTGACTGCTGTACGGAGCAGTGCATACTCCTCTTTGATCAGCGGGTACATGCCAAAACTGATCGCAGTGACGTCATAGGTCCCTTTCATCGCCTCTTCGTTGAGTGCCTCGATATCCAGGCCGATATTTTCAAACTGATAATCTTTGGTATCCACCCAGCCAAATTTGATGGCATAGTACATGAAGATATCATCGGCATCGGGTGAGTGGGCTAGTTGTATAGGATTCATCAGATTAAACTCGCTTAAATTAGTAATAACGCCATTTTATCATAAGCGCGCCAAAAAGGAAAACCATCTGCTGAAGTATTGTCCGTCCGGCTGATGCCTGTGTCAGGAGAGGAGACTTTTAAAAATATGCACCCCAAGGGTATTTCTTCACTACGTTCAGGGCACAATATGTATGGGTCT
>JACXUO010000080.1 GCA_014763885.1 Campylobacterales bacterium | reverse complement strand
TGTGAGAAAGGGGATGAACCGTGTGTCCTTTTCATCGCGTTTGAAGAGCCTATCGATGCCTTCGAAGTGGTGAAAGAGACACCTGATAAGTAAATCTTTTAAGCTCAATAGCTCTCCAGGAGTGTGATGAGCTCATTCAGTTCAGCAGTTGCTTCGCAAGTTCGGTAAAACTGTCACAGATGATGTCCGGCTTGATCTCATTCATAAGATCGCTCTCTTTAAACTTCCCTGTTTTGACCAGCGCGGTTTTGAAACCGGCCTGCTGTGCACCACCGATATCCGAGATGATATCATCGCCTACCATCAGCACTTCATGGGGTTCCATTTCCAATGATTCAGCTACCAATTGAAAAAATGAAGCACTGGGTTTGCCGATGATCGTGGCTTCTTTCCCCGTGGCAAATTCAAGTGCAGCGATCCAGCTTCCTGTACCGATGGTCAACTTTCCGTCACTGTCCTTGAAATAGCGGCTTTTGGCAGCACCTATCAGTTCAGCACCTTCTTCCAGATGTCTGAAAGCCTGGTTCATCGTATCAAAGTGGAAGTTTTTATGCGCATCGGCAACCACGACACAGTCTACATTTTTATCACTGCGTAATTCGGCAAAATACTCATTGGCCTCATCGGTAAGAAGTGTATAGGCTGTATAACCTTTGGATTTCACATAATCTTTTGTTGCGGCAAGAGCAGTATACATCTCACTTTCATCGATCGTAAAACCTAGTTTTTGAAGATGTTTAACAATTTGAATTGGAGTAGATCGCGTGGTGTTGCTGATCAGTTTTAGTGGATAGCGTGAACGAAGGGTGTTCAACGCTTCAGGTGCACCTTGTATCGGCTCGCTGCCGACATAGAGCACACCCCCGATATCGGTCATGATGCCCTTGATATCTTTGTGCAGCATTATGCCTTTTTCACAAACTCTTGTTTAAGTTTGATCGCTCCGACACCAGGAACTTTACAGTCAATATTGTGTCCATCGTTCCCCTCAACAAGGCGGATACCTTTGATCTTTGTCCCTACTTTGATCCCGTCGCTGCTTCCTTTTACCTTAAGGTCCTTTATGACAGTCACCGTATCACCATCCTGAAGAATATTACCATTGGCATCTTTGACGACTAACTCTTCCTCTTCCGCTGCTTCATTTTTGCTCCATTCGTATGCACATTCAGGGCAAATATAAAGCTCTCCATCCTCATATGTATATTGGCTTCCACACTTTGGACAGTTTGGTAGTTGTTCCATGATTTTTCCTCTCTTTCAGTTCTTATGGTCTTTTGGGAGTGTGATTATAGCCAAAAAGCCAAAAAGTATCGCACCGCAGATATCCAGGAGCATATCTTTCTGTGCATCCCAGATGTCTCCCTGGGATCCCAAAAAGAGCGAACCGGATGTACCACCCTCTATGACAGCATAGTACATCTCTATGATCTCATAGCTCGCAGCCCAGAACCCTATCGCGAAGATCGCAAACAGAAAAGCGGCAAAACGGTTGATCAGAAGGGATCTTTTGACTAAAAACTCTACGATAGGGTAAGCAAATACCCCGACAAAGAAGTGCCCGACTCTGTCAAAGTTGTTACGCCCCTCCGGAAAGATAAAATCAAGTCCAAGCGAAGAAAGAAGTTCGTTGCCATACGCAAAGGGTACCCGCTCAAAGCTCCAGTGCCCTCCCAAAGTGTGATAAGAGAGAAATGCCCACATCAGTATATATGCTGTATTGGAAAAGACAAAACTTCTGTGCCATAGGATCAGAATGCCTACAGCAACAAGGACGGGGATGTTCTCGACAAGCCAGGTTGCTCTGTCATAGGGCTCTATGGCAAGTACGCTAAAAAGCAGAAGATAGAAAGCAAGAAGTATCTTGGGAAGATGCCGCATAGTGATTCTTTCGTTCAGTTAAACAGACCGACAGAAGATCCTTATGCCTTGGGATCTTTGAGGAAAGCCAGAGTCAAGGTATCTTTGCCATCGATCACTTTTTTGCCGACGAAAAGTTTCACGCTGTGGAACAGGAAGAGTTCACCGGAGTAATTGACACCAAGGATAAACGTATAGTCGCCAAATGCAAACCTTTTCAGCCCCATGGCCTGAGCTTGTCTGCTTGGGTTCTCGATAGCAAAACAGATTTCGTTTGGAAAGTTACTTGTACATTGATCCTCACTCACAAGGTGTACTTCCCCAAGATCGGAGGTGACCTGTACCGAGAGTTTGTTTTCGAGCGAATGTACCCTTAACTTATAGTCGCCAAATGTAAAATGCATGCATAGTTCCTTTTATGATTAGTATAAGTGAGACATTATACCTTGATTTTATGATGAAACCATTAGACCCCGGTGAAATTGTCTCATAATCAGATCCATATCCCGGAGTGTTACCAAAAGCGAGACCCCTTAATTGCTGCCGGTTTCTGACTCTTTGGCTTCAGATTCTATCGTTACAGCCTCTACTTTTTCCCTGATCGTTTCAGGGTCAATCCTGAGTTTTGGAGAGAAGGGAGCGATTTTTCCTTTTTTCTCTTTCCCTGCTTTTTTCAGGATCATATTGATCTCGACCAATCCCGTGTCGTAGTTGCAGAGTCTGTCGTATTTTTCAAGATCTTTGTGGAGCTTGGGCATGGTATAACTCTCGATCAGTCGGTACCTGTTTGAGAGCAGTTTCCGCGCATAACGCTCCCGTGCGATCTCTACGCCACGCTTGATCTCTGGCGATAGTGCTCTTTTGTATGCCAGTTTCGTTTCGTTGGAGCTTGTTTCATTTCTTCTATAGAGCTCTTTTGCCGTATCAGTGATAGGTTTCACGCCAGACAATTGGCTGACCGTATCAAAAAGTGCCATATAGAGCCCGGTGTTTGATTGTGAAGAGGGACTGTTGATAGACCTGTCGAGATACTGGCTGCACTGGATGTCTGATTTCTGGAGATACTCTTCAAGGTAGGCATTGCGCATCTCTTTGGTCGGTGAAGACTCATCAACCGTAGCGATAAAATAACTCCTGTCGGTACGAAATCCCTGACCGTAACTTTTATTGTCATTGGGTTGGGGCTCTTCAGATCCACAGCCTGTAGTAAACCACATTGTCAAAGACAGTAGAAAAACAGTTGGAAATGTTTTTTTCATTTTTATTCTCTTGATAAGCAATTTTTTCAGCGGAATTATATCTTTTTTTTTGAATGGTTTTTGAGACAATTTTCTATGATGGATTCAGCGCATTGCAGACACGCATATAGAGGAAAGAGGTTCTGGCAAATAGAGTGATGATTTCCCTTGCTCCACTTTCAAATCAATTAAAAGTTCTTTCACACTCCTGGACAATACTAACGAACCAAAGAACCGCTCTGTTACACGAAGTTTGCATAGTTACTATGTATGATAAATCAAGAGTGATCCGGGATCTGTACAGATGGAAGGAGAAGCATAATGAAGAAGATAGCCATCATCGGCGCTAACGGTTTTATAGGGACGCATATGCAAACTTTCTTTAAAACAAAAGGTTTCGAAGTACTTCCGCTGGACAGGGAGGATACCGGTAAAAGCAGTGCAGAGATCGCCGGGGTGCTGGAGGGGACGGATATCGTGATCAATCTTGCCGGTGCACCGATCATACATCGATGGAGCGAGGCGTATAAAAAAGTCCTCTATAACAGCAGGATCCTTACGACGCGCAAAGTGGTAGAGGCGATGAGCCAGATGCAACGCAGGCCCGGGCTTTTCATCTCCACATCCGCCATCGGCATCTATGCCACTGACGGTCCGATGAGCGAATCGAGCTACACCTATGGCGATAACTTTTTGAGCAGGATCTGTATAGACTGGGAAACTGAAGCCAAAGAGGCGAATGAGTTCACCCGTGTAGTCATTTTCCGTTTCGGTGTAGTACTGGGGAAAGGCGGCGGGGCACTTGCCAAAATGCTGCCTGCATTCAAACTGGGGATTGCGGGGACGATAGGAGACGGCAGTGAACCCTTCAGCTGGGTGCATATCAATGATCTTCTGAGTGCCTATCTGTTTGTATTTTCAGATCAAACACAGGAAGGCACCTTCAATCTCTGTGCACCCAATCCGGTGACCAACAGAGAGCTTACCAAAACACTGGCCAAAATCCTGCATAGGCCGACGGTGATACCCTTGCCGAAATTTGTCCTGAAGATTCTCTTCTCCGAAGGGGCAACGGTACTAACCGAAGGGCAGCGTGTTATCCCCGAACGCCTCTTGGAAAATCATTTTATATTTAAATATCCGACGATAGAAGAGGCACTGCGGGAAGTACTGGATGCGCCGAAGTAACGATGCTCTCATTCGGGAGAAAGTCTGAATATCTCTCCGCTGTCAGTGGAAAAATAGACATAGCCTTCGCGATCCTGGATGATGGCCCTTATCCTCTTTCCGAGCCCTTCAAGTATCCTCTCTTCGCTTACTGGATCACCCTCCCTGTTCACTCCGACGATGTTGATATGTTTGAGTACCAAGGCTCCTGCAAAGAGTTTTCCCTTCCATTGAGGGAAAAGGCTGCCTTGGTATATCATCAGAGAACTTGGTGCGATAGAGGGGGTATAGACTTTTTGGGGCTGCATCATCCCTTTTTTGTGCGTACCCTCGCCCACAGCCAAAAAAGGGTTCCAGTACTCTTTGCCGTAGGAGATGACAGGCCAGCCGTAATTCTGCCCCTTTCTGACAAGGTTGATCTCATCTCCGCCCCTTGGGCCGTGCTCGATAACCCACAGCCTTTTGGCAGCCCTGTCATAGTAGATACCCTGCGGGTTTCGATGGCCGTAGGAGTAGATCTCATCCAGTGCTTGTGGGTTGCCTATGAAAGGATTGTCTTTGGGGATGGAACCGTCCAGGTTTAACCTCAGGACAGCGCCTGCATGGTTACCGAGATTCTGTGCGTTCTGATAGTGGAACCAGTGCTAAAAAGATAAACTTTTTCATTTTTTCTCCTTTATTATTTGATACTAAAATCATAATAGAGGTGGGGCTAGACTAGTTTAGAAGGTATAAAGTACGAGAAAGGTACGATATAACCGATGAAAAACAAGTATATAAAAGTTAGCCACATTTCTGAGCCTAAA
>JACXUO010000079.1 GCA_014763885.1 Campylobacterales bacterium | reverse complement strand
TTCATCCAAAGGTTAGGCAGCCTTCGGGTATAGTCATCAGATATGATACCTCAAACTCCAGCTAAGATGACACTCACCGGCGAGGCAGTCCTCCGCGTTAGCGGGGTTAAATACTTACGCTACTGCGTAAGCTGGACGATAATCTGTATTGTTTGCGTTTATTCGCGTTGGGCCGCGTAACGGAATTGCCCAGTCCGACATGCACATAGCCCCGACTACTCCAGTCGAAACCAAGTCATCCCCATATGCGGGAATAGTAGCACTTTTTGGTTACTTTGTCAAGGATGCATATCTACCGTAATAGTGTAAGTTATAACATGTTATGATTTGATCGCTATATAAGAAAATATATAATGTAAAATATGCATTGGGCTGGCAAAAAATCATCCCTTCACTCAGGGGTATGGTAGTCTGTGTAGACTATTTTTGGTGTACCAAACTGCACAGATTTCAACTTCTATGAGAATAAGAAAAAGATTATTTGCCAACTAAAGTTTGATATGTTACTATGTGAGCTATCTACAAATATGATATAAAATTTAAAATGATGATAGTTCTTATAGGAAAGTTGATATGAAAGAGTTGTTGAAAATCGGGCTGGGTCTATGTTTGTTCCTCGATAGCAGTTATGCAACTATAGAGAAAGAGCCGACAGACAAAATAATAAGGGAAACCCTGCAGGTTTCTGATGAAAACCATGGGGATGAAGCGGTGGAGAGTGTAGAGATCAAGCACTCTTTGCTGCCCAATATGCAGCATATCTATGACATCAAACCCGGCGAGGCAGATCACTTGAGCAAGATGCTGCAAGAGGGGAACTTCTATGGACGGTTTCGGTTTAACAGCTTTGGATTTCAGTGGGATATAGAGGAAGAGGGGAGCAGGAAAGATCACTTTGTCGCGGCACTCGGGGCCTCCCTGGTCTACAAAAGCCCGGTCTACAACGGGCTGAGCTTGACAGCAGGACTCTATACCACACAGGCGGCCGGTTCACTCGGAGATGATGAGTCCACGCTTTATAAGGGGGGCAAAGATACCCTCAGCCGCTACAATGCGCTGCATGGAGACCCCAAAGGGATCACCTCTCTGGCTGAGGCCTATCTGGAGTACAGCTATAATACGTTTTCTTTCAGGGGAGGACGTCAGATCTTTGAGAGTTTTCTGACCAGGAGCAATGACACGAAGATGATCCCCAATACCTTTGAAGGGCTTACGGTAACGATCGATGATATGCTGGGAACCTACTTTGAGATAGGATACCTGACGAAACAAAAACTGAGAGACCATCAAACCTTCCATCATCTCCTGGCATATGGGGATGATCCGGAGGACCCTTATAGCAGCTACAGAGAGAATGATGACTCTGCGATGCATAGGGGGCTGACGCTCTCTGCACTGCAAGAGAGGGGGATCAAAGACAGGCTGGTTGTCGTTGAGGCGAAGAACAGACAGATACCCAACCTTTCACTGGGGGCGAACTTTACCGCGGTACCCGAACTGATCGCCTCAACGATGCTCCAGGCATCCTACAAAGTAGACTTGGGAACGCTTTCGATCATCCCCGGTATCAGGTATATGTGGCAGTTTGACAACGGTGCGGGCGAGATAGGCGGAGCAAACCTTAGGATGGATACCGAAGGCTACAAAGAACCCGACACTCTTGACAGTGCAGTGCTGGGAGCAAGGGTGGATTTTGTAGACAACGGGTACAAACTGCGTCTTGGATACTCAAAGGTGGCGGACAGAGGAGATATCGTGGCACCATGGAGAGGTTTCCCTACGGCAGCCTTCACCCGCGTCATGGGGCAATACAACTGGAATGCCAACACCGAAAGCTATATGGCACAGTTTGAGTATGACTATAACGGATTTACGGATATGAAGATCGTTTCACAGTATGTGATACAGGATTTTGACGACAACAAGGCCGGTGTCCAGGCAGACAGCAATGTCTTTGTACTAAACCTGATGAAGGGGTTCGGGTACGGTGGCGACTCCAATATCTATCTGAAAACACGTTATGCCTATGTGACAGGCAAAGAGGATATCGTCACAGACAGCGGCTACCAGAAACCGGATCCATCTTATAATGAGATACGTTTTGACGTAAATTATCTATTTTAAAAAGGGGTCAATATGAAAAAATTTATTTTAACGCTTATGATGAGCTTATCCCTGCTTTCTGCAGGCGAGATCAAGATTGCTGTAGCGGCGAATGTCAGTTATGCGATGGAGGATCTGAAGAAGGCATTTCATGCACTCTATCCTGATACAAAAGTGCAGGTGACACTGGGAAGCAGCGGCAAGCTCACTGCGCAGATCAAAAACGGCGCACCCTACCAGCTTTTTATGGCAGCGAATATGCAGTATCCCGAGGCACTTTACAGGGAGGGGTTGGCTGTCACGAGGCCTCTTGTCTATGCGCAGGGCTCTTTGGCCTATCTGAGCAGCAGAGCGCAGGAGTTTTCCAAAGGGATAGCATTGACAAAAGATGCTACAATCCAGAAAATCGCAGTAGCAAACCCCAAGACGGCACCTTACGGGAAGGCAGCGGTTGAAGCGATGAAAAACGGCGGGGTGCTGGAGGAGGCAGCGAAGAAGTTTGTCTATGCGGAATCGATCTCGCAAACGGTCTCCTATGCAGTCACTGCAGCAGATATCGGTTTCATCGCAAAGTCGTCTCTCTATAGTCCTCAAATGGCACACTTTAAAGAGGGGGTGCACTGGGCAGAGGTGGATCCGAAACTCTATACCCCTATCGATCAGGGGATCGTCGTGCTGAGCAATGGCGAGAAGAACAGTGAAGTGGCAGCCTTCTTCACCTTTATGCTGAGTGCAAAGGCAAAGGAGATCTTGCAAAACTACGGATATCTGGTACCATGAGCAATTTGTCGGCTACGGTAGCATCAATCCAGAGCAATGACGGATTGAATATTGTTACGTTCTCTTTGGGTGAAGAGAGCCTCTCCATGGTCAGTCTGGAGCTGGATGAAGCCATGTGTGTAGGCTCGAAGTGTCTGCTCAATGTCAATGCATCCAGTGTTGCCATAGGTAAAAAACTGAGCGGCATGCTGAGCTACTCCAACCAGCTTTCTGCCAGAGTTGCGGCGGTAGAGAGTGGCGAACTGCTGGCACGTATCGTTTTGGATATTTCGGGGAACCGTCTGGAGTCGCTGATCACGGTTGCTTCATGTCAGAGGCTTGGGCTGAAGGCAGGAGATGAGGTCACGGCATTGGTCAAAGCGACAGAGCTTTCCGTCTCCAGGGTGCTGGCATGAGCGAACTTTTTGCGGGGATTAAACTTGAGCCGTTTCTGCTCTCGTTCAAACTTGCCGGCGTGACCACATTGATCCTCTTTGTGATGGCCTTGCCACTGGCATGGTACCTGTCGCAGACCCGGTCAAAGCTCAAACCCTTCCTTGAAGCGGTTACGGCGCTTCCGATCGTACTGCCCCCATCTGTATTGGGGTTTTATATCCTCTGGGCGCTCTCTTACAACTTGCCTGTGGGTGCATTCTTTGAAGAGACCTTCGGGATCAAGCTGGTTTTCAATTTTACAGGGCTGGTGATCGCCAGCTGTTTTTACAGTCTTCCGTTTATGGTGCAGCCGATGCAGAGCGGTTTTGAAAGTCTGAATCAAAATATGCTTGATGCCTCCTATGTCTGCGGCCGGAGCAGATGGATGACCCTGTTCAAGGTGGCGCTGCCCAATATCAAACCGGCGCTGATGACAGCGATCATCGTGACCTTTGCGCATACCGTGGGTGAGTTCGGTGTTGTCCTGATGGTAGGGGGGAGTATCCCCGGAGAAACAAAGGTAGCCTCCGTGGCGATCTATGAGATGGTGGAGATCATGGACTACAGATCGGCCCATATCTACAGTGCGATCATGCTCACCCTGAGCTTTCTGGTACTTCTGGGTGTCTATATCTTCAATCGCAAACACAATAAAAAACTGGGTGGATTCCAATGATAGCTATCGATATATGCAAAACACTCTATGGAAGCATGGGGGAGATGGAGCTGAGTGTTGATCTTCGGATCAAAGAGGGAGAGTTTATCGCACTGGCTGGAGAGAGCGGGAGCGGAAAGACGACGCTGCTGAGGATCATCGCAGGGCTTGAAAAAGCCCGGGGAACCTTGAAAGTAGGCGATGAGGTATGGATGGATGCAAAACATACCCTGCCTCCACAGAAACGGAAGATAGGGTTTGTCTTTCAGGATTATGCGCTCTTCCCGAATATGACAGTGCTTCAGAACCTTCTCTTTGTCCAGAAAGACCATGCGCTTGCCACACAGCTATTGGCGATGACGGGGCTTGATGAACTGAAAGACCGTCTTCCCGCCACGCTCAGCGGGGGACAGAAGCAGCGGGTCAGCCTCTGCCGTGCGATGATGAACCGTCCAAAGATCCTGCTGATGGATGAACCGCTCTCCGCGCTGGACCCCGCGATGCGTACCAAGCTTCAGCAGGAGATCCTGACACTGCACAAAAACTTCGGTACCACCACGATCATGGTCAGCCATGACCCCAGTGAGATCTACCGCCTCGCAAACAGGGTGGTTGTACTTGATCATGGAAGGATCATCCAGGATGATACTCCCAAAAAAGTCCTGCTGAAAACAAGCGGAAGCCAGAAATTTTCCTTTGAAGGTGAACTGCTTGATATTGTACAGGTGGATATCATCATGGTCGCCATCGTCTCTATCGGCCAACAGCTGGTTGAAGTGGTCATCAGTCCGGATGAGGCCGCATCGCTTCATATAGGAGAGCGAGTGACAGTGAGTACCAAGGCATTTGCTCCGATTTTAAGCAACAGATAGCGTGATCTACGCAAAAAACGTTATATAATAAAAAATATAAGGTATTTTGGGTATGCTACGTTCCTGAAAGAGATGTTCAGATATATCGTTATATAAAAAACTATACAATGACAATATGCAAGGGAAAGTGATGAAATTGACAAAAGCATTGTTCGGAGTTCTGCTTGTATTGCAGAGTCTGCTCTGGGGAGAGATGAGTGTTGACGGTGAGCTGCGTCTACGGTTTGAATATTTTGACAATATGAACGAAAAATATTATGGTACCAATCCCAAGCTCGGCTTGAGCGAGGATGCCTACCTCTTGACAAGG
>JACXUO010000078.1 GCA_014763885.1 Campylobacterales bacterium | reverse complement strand
TTCCGTTCGATGATCAACTCCTTTTCATCTCTTCCCATATTTCTTTACCTTCAGCCTATTTAACTATTCTTCTATTCTTACGTTCTAAAAACATTTTTTTAATCACTCTTGACAGAAATTTTTATGGCGATTCATACGTTTGTGCATAGACGGCAGATAGAAGCAATCATTCAGAGGTTAAATACGTAACAGAGAGAACAGAAGTGTAGATTATTTCTGAGATACATCTAATTTTCATACACTGATGCTATAATCAGAAAAAAATTGAGGATGTATTATGCCATTACTGGACAGTTTTACAGTAGACCATACCAAGATGAAGGCCCCTGCGGTACGTGTGGCAAAGAAGATGAGCAGCCCGAGCGGCGATGCGATCACAGTCTTCGATCTAAGATTCACCCGGCCCAACAAAGAGATGCTTTCCGAGAAAGGGATCCATACCCTGGAGCATCTTTTTGCCGGTTTTATGCGTGAACATCTCAACAGCAAGGATGTGGAGATCATCGATATCTCTCCTATGGGATGCCGCACCGGCTTCTATATGTCTCTACTGGGTACGCCAAAGAAAAAAGAGGTGGCGAAAGCGTGGAAAAAGTCGATGGAAGATGTACTGGCAGTGAAAAGCGAATCGGATATTCCGGAACTGAACATCTATCAGTGCGGAACCTGCAAGATGCACTCGCTCAAGGAGGCACAGGAGATCGCTCAAAAAGTGCTGGATAAAGGGATCGGTACGATGAACAATAAAAAACTGAAAATGAGCAAAAAACAGCTGCAAAAGGCTGCAGCATGCTGATCCTGATTCCTGTTGAGAGCGATAACGGCATTGAGGCCAGGATCACGACAGTGGCGGAGATGAAAAAATGGGCGCTCATAGATTTTGATGAAGGGGAGGCGAAGTCGATCACTTTTCATGATGACAGGACGCAGAGCGGTGCAGAGTGGATCGATTTCGTGATCCTGGAAAACCGTTTTGAAAATGCGATGGATTTTATGAATGAAGGGATGATGTGCCTTGCGCGCCGCGAGGAGGAGACGATCGAGGAGATACTCTCGGCATTCAAGTTCAAAGAACTCGATGAGATCGGCTTTTAGCCACAGAAAGGAGTCACGGGAGTGGGCAGCGGATACAATGAATCACTGAGAGGGCAGAAGGAGGTGATCGTCACTGAAGACGGTTCGGTGACACTCTACTCCAAAGAGTTCGACCAGGCATACCATTCCACAAAGGACGGAGCATTGAGGGAGTCGCTGCAGAAGCATGTGATCCCCGCCTTTGCCCTGCAGAAAGAGAAAGAACAGCTGACGATCCTGGATATCTGTTTCGGCCTGGGGTACAACACCCTGGCAACCCTCTACTATGTCAAGTCCAAGCACCTTGATATCAAAATCCATATCCTCTCTCCCGAGTTTGACCAGGAGCTTGTAGAATCGCTTGCAACGTTTGAATATCCGAAAGAGTTTGATATGCTCCAACCGATCATCCGGGAACTCTCCAAAAACTTCTGCTACGAGGATGAACAGTTCAGGATTGAAGTCCTTATCGGCGATGCCAGAGAGTCGATACCAAAGATCAAAGAGAAGATCGACATCGTCTACCAGGATGCCTTCAGTCCAAAGCAGAACCCTCTGCTCTGGACAACAGAGTACTTCAGGGATATCCGGGCGATCTGCAATGATGATGCGATACTCACGACCTATTCTACCGCGATCGCCACGCGTATGGGACTGCATGAGAATGGGTTTGAGATCTTTCTCTATTACGGTGAAGATGCCAGACGCTCAACGATCGCCAGCCCACAGATGATCGAGGGGCTGGAGTATGTGGATATGGAGCTGAAGAAAGAGAGGAACAGGGAGGCAAGAAGCCTCAGGGATGAGGAGTTTCGGTAAAGACTACACCTTCATATAGAGTGCCAGCCACAGGGTACCTTTCTTGGTAGCGAGTACTTCATGGGGTGTATGGGCAGGGATATGGAGAGACTCTCCTTTATTGAGCGTTTTCAGTGTTGTATCTATCCTGAGTGTCGCCTCTCCTTCCAGGAGGAGGACCCACTCGTCCACCTCCTGGCAATAGTGCTTTGCTTCGAGTTGATCTGAACTTACGATGCGACCGACGGTGAGCCTGTCACTCTCGAAAAGTGTCGTAAAAGATTCGCCTTCAGCGGGTATTTCATAGTCAAAAAAGTTCATCAGTAGCTCATCTGTATCGCATCGACTTCATCCCAGCTCATCGCTTTTTTTCTCTTCCTGTGTGCTAGGATATGATCGATATAGCGTGCAAAGAGGTCGGTCTCCACATTGAGGGTTGTGCCGACCCTGTAGTGCTTCATCAATGTTTCATTAAGTGTATGCGGGATAATGGTCAAACGGAAGCTATCCTCATAGACATCATTCACCGTCAGGCTGATGCCGTCAATCGTGATGGAGCCTTTGGGTACGATATGGGCGATGTATTTTGGATCGACCTTGATGATGAAATCGGTGGCATTCTCTCTGGGGGTGATCTTCGCTACCGTTCCCACGCAGTCCACATGCCCCTGCACGATATGCCCTTCGAAACGGTCATCCATTTTCATCGCCGGTTCCATATGCACTTCCCCGGTGATCTTCGATTCGTCGATGATCGAGCGTGTCTCGTCCGCAAGTTCCAGGTCAAACCCGTCACTGTTGACCTTGATGACGGTCAGACATACCCCATTGATCGCTATGGAGTCTCCCAGTTTTGCCTTGTGCTTGGACTGGATCGTCAAAATATTGTTGCGATAGCTTTTGACCGTAGCGATTTCACGGATAAGGCCTGTAAACATTACAATCCTTTGGATTGAGTGAATAGTGAATAGTGAATAGTGAATAGCGGGTGTCTGCTTCTTCGCAAAAAGCTGTTAGGTTTCATTGGAATAGTTCCTTCGAAATTTTGGATATAATTCGATAATTATAGCAAAATATATTTTGCTCTCGTTCCCAACGGGACGTTGGGAATGCATATATCATTATTTAAGTAATGGAAGTTTCGTTGTTTTCAAATATGTAATATGCATTCCCACTCAGGAGAGTGGGAACGAGGGAGAATTGATGGAGAATTCAATGAATTACGAAGTAATAGTGATCGGTGGCGGCCATGCGGGTATCGAAGCGGCATTGGCTTCAGCACGGATGGGGATGAATACACTGATGATCACGATATTGGCCGAACAGATCGGCGCATCATCCTGTAACCCTGCCATCGGCGGATTGGCAAAGGGGCATCTCGTGCGAGAAGTCGATGCGCTTGGCGGCGAGATGGGGATATGTACGGACAAAACGGGTATCCAGTTCCGTACGCTGAATGCCTCCCGTGGTCCGGCGGTCCGGGGAACCAGGGCGCAGATCGATATGGATGCCTACCGGATCTATATGAGAAATGTCGTGCTCAACACCGAAAACCTGGATGTCAAGCAGGAGATCGCAGAAGGGTTGATCATCGAAGAGAACGTGGTCAAGGGTGTCACCACACAATTGGGCAACGAGTATATGGCACCGAAGGTGATCATTACAGCGGGCACATTCCTCAACGGACTGATCCATATCGGCGAGAAGAAGCAGACTGCAGGAAGGCAGGGGGAGTTCGCTTCTGTCAAACTGGCTGAGTATCTTAAAGGATTGGGGCTTGAGATAGGGAGGTTGAAGACAGGTACCTGTGCAAGAATCGATGGCAAAAGTATCGACTTTAGCGTGATGGAAGAGCAGCCCGGGGATGTACCGCCCCCGCCGTTTTCATTCCGTACGGACAAGGCGACATTCAACCCGGAGCAGCTGCCGTGTTATGTCACCTATACCAATGAGACGACCCATGATATCATCGAGAGCAACTTCTACCGTGCTCCTCTCTTCTCCGGGCAGATCGAGGGGATGGGGCCGAGGTATTGTCCGAGTATCGAAGATAAGATCAACCGTTTCAGAGACCGCCCGCGCCATCAGATCTTTGTGGAGCCCCAGACAATGGAAGCGACGGAGTTCTATATCAACGGGATGAGCACATCCCTGCCGACCGATGTGCAGCTGGATATGATCCGTTCGGTGAAGGGGATGGAAAATGCGAAGATCGTCCGTTACGGCTATGCGATCGAGTATGACTATCTCTATCCTACGGAGCTGAAGCATACGCTGGAGACCAAGAAGATCGAAGGACTCTACTTCGCCGGACAGGTCAACGGTACGACAGGATATGAGGAGGCGGCTGCCCAGGGACTTATGGCGGGTATCAACGCGGCGCTGAGCCTGCAGGGGAAGGAGCCTCTGATACTCAGACGCGATGAAGCCTATATCGGGGTGCTGATCGATGACCTCGTGACGAAAGGGACAAGAGAACCCTACCGTATGTTTACCAGCCGTGCGGAGTACAGGCTGCTTCTGCGTGAAGACAATGCCGATATGAGGCTTTCTCCTTACGGCAGGGAGCTCGGACTCTTGGATGAAGCGTACATCGAAAAGTTTGAGACAAAAAGAGCGGATATCGAGGAGGCACTCGGCTTTTTGCGCGAGAACTCTGTGACGCCTACCAAAGAGTTCCTTACGCAGCTCGAAGAGATAGGCGCGGTCAAGATCAATGATAAGACATCCTGGATGGATGTGATCGGCCGCGGGGATTTTGACAGAGAGAAGCTGATCACACTCCTGCCGGAGTTTGACAAGTACAGTGATGAGGTGGTGGAGCAGATCCTGGTAGAGGCGAAGTACAGCCGCTATATCGAAAACCAGCTCAAACAGATCGAAAAGATGAAGGATATGCTCAAAGTAAAGATCCCTGAGGATTTTGAATATAGAACTGTATCCGGCCTGAGCAATGAAGTGGTGGAGAAGCTCGAAAAGGCAACCCCTCCGACACTCTTCGCCGCATCCGAGATCTCGGGTATCACTCCGGCCTCCCTGGAGATCCTGCATGTCCATATCAAGATGAGACAGAAGCAGAAGGGGAAATAAAACCTCTTTATAATTTTTCTCTCCCTCGTCCCACCTCTCCGGAGAGTGTGAAAGAACACACTCTTCACAGTCTCAATCTATCTTAACAGAAAGATTTTTGGGTCTGGTAAACTTTAAGATACCTTTTTGGTTCTTAAAGTTTACCAGACCCTTCTTTTTTTCATACCGGTAAGATCATCTTTGGGCGGTTTGAGGTTTTTCTCTTTCTTTTCCGAAGCATCGGCAAACTCAAGGGCTTTGATATATTCCTCTATTTTTGCATCAATAGC
>JACXUO010000015.1 GCA_014763885.1 Campylobacterales bacterium | reverse complement strand
AAGATCATTCACTCACACTCTCTTGGCTAACTCAGCCTAGGTCTCTGTGTTTGTGGACGGGAATTATAGACAAAAACTCTCCCCTTGTCAAGGGTTTTTACGAAAAAAATTTTAAAAAATGCAATTTTATTTTCATTGGCCCATATTACTTACATAATAATATTAAAAACTGTTACATTTCGTTGTTTTTTTGTTAAATCTACTCTTATATAATTGTGAGACCTAAATAGACAACTCTATGATTGATTTAACAGATGAAAATACAATACAATAACAACATCAAATTTTAAAGAGGATATATGCGTTTTTTACTTGTTTTATCTATTGCCCTATTCGTGACGGCATGTGTGAATGAACCTGAACCCGTAGGTTCGGATGCTTCTATTGCAAATACCCAAATTCAAGAGAACCAAACCGAGGCACAATTGGCACAAAGAGAGTATATCGAACTACAAAGAGAGCGTAGTACACAATAAGTGCCGGTGATTAATCTTAGATTAAACAAAGAAAATTATACTAGCGTTAAAATTCATTTATAAAAAGGATACATATAAAATGGCTCTATATGATAGAAACTATAGTAACACAGTAGAAACTGGTTATGTTCAAGAGGGTGCTTCTGTCAGTTTTATGAAACAGACTTACCAGCTTTTGGCTGCAAGTATGATCGCTGCAGCAGTAGGTGCATACCTTACCATGCCTTATGCGCATGTCGTAATGCAGTATAAGTGGTTCATCTTCGGTTTTGAACTCTTTATGCTCTTTATCGGCCTGGGGATGACAAGAAACAAACCGGGTCTAAACCTTGCGGCACTCTTCGTCTTTACATTTACAACAGGGGTTTCACTCGTTCCTCTATTGACAGCATTGATCGGAGCAGGTAACGGAGCAGTGATCGGTAATGCCTTTTTGATGACGTCAGTACTTTTCGGTGCACTCAGTCTTTTTGCTATTAATAGCAAAAGTGACTACTCTAGCTGGGGTAAACCGCTCTTTATCACGCTGATCGTTGTTATCATTGGATCACTCGTGAACTACTTCTTGCTTCAGAGTCCTATGATGCATATCATTATCACGGCGGGTATCTTGCTGCTATTCAGTTTCTTCACGATCTATGATACACAGAATATCGCAAATGGTGCCTATGACTCACCAGTGGATGCTGCAGTATCTCTGTACCTTGACTTCCTGAACATATTTACTGCACTGCTTCAGCTTCTGGGTATTTTTGGGAACGATGACTAACACAGAGACTACGGAGAGAGTTGCGCGTCTGATCGATGCCAACTTGAACCGCCTGAAAGAGGGTATCCGTGTCATAGAGGATATTAATCGATATATCTATGATGATGCTTCACTTACTTCACAACTCAAATCACTTCGGCACAGACTACAGGCTATCTACTCGCTAGAGCGTCTACACTTTAGAGATATAGAAAATGATGTACAGAAAAAAAGCATTGAGAGCGAGCTAAAGCGCAGCAGTATCTCGGACCTTGTCATTGCAAATTTTTCAAGGGCACAGGAGTCTGCAAGAGTACTTGAAGAGAGCTTTAAACTCATAGATCCCGCATTATCGGAGATTGCCAAAGAGGTAAGATATGGACTTTATGGCGTTGAAAAGGAATTCTTTCTCAAACACTCGGCTAAAAAGGTTTAGCCTCTACAAAGAGTACTTCAAACTCCAAATAATCCAGAGGGTACGCCTCCATTAGACGCTTCATCTCCTTAAACCCCAGCTGTCTCTCTCCGCCGCTGACACCGCTTTTTTGGATATAACGAAACATCTCTTTTGTATTGGAAAAGGTCAACTGATAACTCTGCAGCATAAAAGTTGCCTCGTAATAGTTCGAAATCACCTTTTTCAGCTCTTTATCACTATAGATGGGGGATCTGATACCGGCGCATTCATGAAGCGTTTTAAATGTCCCCGAGGTAAAGATCGCAAAGTAGGCCCTCTTGCCACACTTAGCAAGCCGGGAAAGAGTGAGATCCAGATCTTTGCTCCACTGAAGTGCGGAAGAGGAGAGCACTAAAGCCTCTTTATTGCCGCATAATTCATTAAATGAATCATGGCTGCTAAAATCGATACAACATTGATGGATATTTGCCCCTGAAGGATGTAAAGAGAGCATCGCTTCAGAAAGGTCTACTGCAATGAATTTGTCAAAAGTGATAGAACGATTTTGAAGGTTTTTAATCACCGCACCGCTTCCGCAACCGATGTCTATAATGGTGGAGTAGTGCGACTTCTTTAAGCGGGAGACAAGCTCTTCTGCCACTTCGGCCTGTATCATATTGTACTGATCATAGGTATGCGCAAATCTTGAAAATCCTTTTACTGCACTAGGTTGTTTCTTGACTTTATTGGGCACACCTTCTCCATCTTCATCGCTGTTTCATAAATTTTTAGATATAATCGCGCCATTATACCCAAAATTCATTTGGGCTATTCATATTTTAAAAAGAGGCATTAATGACATCTACACTTTTAATTGTACAGATCGTACTGGCTATTCTCATTACCATTGCCGTTCTTCTTCAAAAAAGTTCAAGTATCGGACTTGGAGCATATAGCGGAAGCAACGAGTCTGTGTTCGGGGCGAAAGGGCCAACTGGATTTTTAACTAAACTTACTTTTACTTTGGCACTTGTACTGATCATAAACACATTGGCACTGGGGTATCTTTATACCAGCGAGAACAAACGTTCAGTAGCTGACACGATCGAGATTACTACGACAGGCGAGAAGGTACCTTCTGTACCTCTTACTCCAGCCGGGACAAATACTCCTGCAGCCCCTGTAGCACCTGCACAGTAAATGTGTTTTTCCAGGAAAATGATTCTTCCTGGAAAATCTATTTACTACCTCTCTTACATCATTCATTCATCACCTTTCTCTCCAGACCATGAAGTACTAAAAAAGGTAAAAAAGGGTAAAATTCCTTAATTTATACCAAGGAGCAACGATATGGTAAACGAGGTATTTGACCAGACCAACACAAATATGGACAAAAGTATTGAAGCACTTAAGCGCGACTTTGGGACACTGAGAACAGGTAAAGTCACTACTGCCATTGTGGACAACATCAAGGTAAACTACTATGGCAATCCTACTCCGCTTAACCAGGTTGGAAGCGTCATTGCGACCGATGCGACAACCATTGCGATCACGCCATGGGAAAAGCCGCTTTTAGGGGCTATCGAAAAGGCGATCCAGGAGGCAAACATTGGTGTGAATCCAAATAATGATGGAAGCTTTATCAAACTTTTCTTCCCTCCAATGACCACAGAGCAGCGCCAGGATATCGTTAAGCAGGCTAAGGCGATGACCGAGCATGCCAAAGTATCTGTCAGAAATGTAAGAAAAGACGGAAACGACAAGATCAAAAAACTTGAAAAAGAGAAAGAGATCAGCGAAGATGAATCAAAAAGAGCACAAGAGCAAATCCAGAAGATCACTGATGAGCATATTGTAAAAATCGATGAGCTTTTCAAAGCAAAAGAAGTGGATATCCTAAAGGTATAAAATGAATGTTGAACAAGCCTACAAAGAAGCCAATGCATTGCTGGAGGGGCACTTCCTTCTAGCCAGCGGCAACCACTCCAACCGGTATCTTCAGAGTGCAAAAGTACTTGAATATCCCAAAAAGGCGGCCGAGCTTACTGATGCACTTGCTGTCATGATCAGAGAAGCGGGTATTGAGGTAGAAACCGTATGTGCCCCTGCGCTTGGTGGAGTACTGGCGGGATATGAACTTGCCAGATCACTCGATGTGCGTTCGATCTTTGTAGAGAAAGATGGTAAGGGCGGAATGGAGCTTAGACGCGGTTTTGAGATCGCTCAGGGTGAAAAGGTAATCATCTGTGAAGATATTATCACCACCGGCAGTTCTGCGTTGAAAGCCGCAAAGGCGATCGAAGAACTCGGCGGCAATGTTGTCGCATTTGCTTCTCTTGCAAACAGAGGATTCTGCCACCGTGAAGGCAGCGATATCAAGGCCAAGCCTGAATGTCAGCTTCCAAGCGATGTTCCGTTTTTCTCTTTGGGGGATTTTACATTTGAAATCTACACACCAGAAGAGTGTCCGATGTGCAAAAGCGGAGAGAGCGAAGCGGTCAAACCGGGAAGCAAAGGCTGATCCGGCTTTGACACCTCTGGTTAACTATGGAAGTTGAGTTCTCCGCAGAACTCGCTTCTGCATGCCGATATCTCTTCTGAGGCAAGTCTGGCATACTCTTTCTGCACCTCCCTGATAATATCGTCTTCAGGTGGTTTTTTTCTGATAATATATCCGTTGATCGACTGATCCATTTGATATTTTGGCTGGATACATACAGCTGTCCAGAAATAGTGGCCGTTTCGGGTCATTGATTTTTCATACCCTGACCATATTTCCCCTGCATTGGCTATCTCAAGTGCCTGATTATAGAGTCCCTCGGGCATATCCGGATGTAAGCTGACCGTATAGGGAAGTCCTATGATCTCCTCTTTGTCATAATCAAGCATATCCCTCAAGGTCCGATTGGTATAGGTGATGATCCCATCCTTATCGATCTCCAGAATCATCATTTTCCCATCATACTCGACCCTCTTCTCCTGAGGTGCATCACGCATCACCGTTTTGCCTGTTTTTACATTTTTAAATACTTGCACACCACTTCCTTTTTTTCTTCCCCATATTATTAATAAGAAAGTTTTTCATAATGTTATACAAATATCATATCATAATTAATTTTAATGTCAATAGTGTTACACGCTATCTTACTCTCCAGACAATCGCACACGCCTCAATCACAATATCGCTCCTTCTTGGCCTTATACCCAAACGTTCGATCTCACAGTTTTCTATACGGTACGCTTCATCCAAAAGGTCGATTTTTTCTTCCAGTTCATACTCCAGCTCCTGCAACGCTGTTTTGATTTCGACAACACGCTCTTCTGCTCTACCCCTATCGCCATGCTCTTTGAGTACTTTGCTGCCCTTTCTCACCGCTGTGCCTATCTTGGTCGGGGTTGTTTTCCCAAAAAGGGCACCAAGTATGGCAATACCTGTCTCTATAAGTGAATTTTGTGTATCAGCCGACTCTTTTTCCACTTGTGCTTTGGCGCGGGAAAGACGATCAAGAAGTATCTTCTCTTTTTTTGAGTAGTGTTCCTGCAGTTTTTCAATCGCTTCCTCTTTGGATTCGTTCAGGCTGTCTTGCAGCCGTATGACAAAGTCCATACGGCTCTCCCCTGCTTTTGATTCGAGTCGGGGAGACACAGATCTAAAAAGCTCCAGCTCTTTTGTCCGATAGAGACTCTCCTCCAGTGCTCTAGCAGCCCGCTTCAGCCCTTTGTCCTCCAAAACCGTCTTCGGCAGTGTCCCGAATTTTGCCTGTTGTGGCGCCGTGGGTGGATAGGAAGAAAAATCCTCATCGATCTCTCTTGCCTCTACCCAATCGATATGCTGCTCCTCCGGATCCAAAGGCAGCTCCAGCAGATACTCATACTCCTCATCGATCGATCGTTTTGCCTGATAAAAGTGCACTTTTGCTTTTGCACACAGAGTGGGAAGAAAGTGGTTATTCCCTGTGATATCAGGCTCATAGTACTGTGGTATAGAAGTATCTATCTTCTGAAAGGGTTCAAAGTTTTGATGGATTCTTTCTCCGGAGGTTACAGAAGACATCAGTGCGCTTTGTTCTCTCTTTTTCTCCTGCATCAGCTGGGAGATCTCCGTCTGCTTGAGCGGTCCCTTAAGATAGGAGAGTGCCCATCGTGTCGTAAAAAGCCGGATATGATCCAGATGGGCACTCTTCAGGAAAAAAGTGCGTTTCGAAAGATGCGACAGGATATTTCTGATCTCATTTTTGGAAAAAACAGAACCTATCTTCCCGCCAAGCCCCTCTATAACCCTGTCAATATCCTGCGAAGTCTGCAGGCGACCGATGAACCATGTTCCTATATTGGAGAGCCCCTTATAGTCGATATCTACCGGGTTTTGTGTACTGAGCACGACACCGACACCAAAAGCACGCGCCTGCTTGAGAAGCAGAAGCATCGGCTCTTTGCTTGGAGGATTCTTTGTCGGAGGGAAAAACCCGAAGATCTCATCCATATAGAGGAGCGTTTTGAGGGCTGATGTACCGCTTTGACGCCGCATCCATGCGATATATCTGTTGAGCAGAAGCGTAACGAAAAACATCCGCTCATTGTCATTGAGATGGGAGATAGAGAAAATGGCTATTTTGGCTTTCCCCTTCTCGTCATAAAGCAGCTTCTGAATATCAAGCTCCTCTCCCTTGAGCCACTGTGCAAACCCGGGTGAAGCCAACAGTGCATTGAATTTCGTTGCCAAAACGAACCGTTCCTCCTGCGGATAAAAATCTTCAAGGGAAAGCACGCCTATCCGATCAAATGAAGGGCTGATAATCTTTCCGATCAACTGCTCAATGTTTAATGCTTCCTGATGCATCCAGGCTTTGGAAAGGATCTGTGCCAGGAGTATGTACGCTTTGGACTCCAAAGGATCTGCCTCGATCCCGACAAATGAAAGCAGTCCGGTAACCGTGCTTTTGAGGTAAGCCGCCAACGCATCCCCCTCCTCCATCACTTCAGAAGGAGGACTCTCAAGCGAATTCATCACATTGATCGCTACGCCTGCGGAACTTCCAGGCGTATAGATCGTTTTTTCCACAGCATGGAACCGCTCAACACGCTCTCGCTCCTGATCCCAGTTTTCAATCCCCGCTTTCCATTGTTCTGCCGTCAGCTCTGCATAGGCAGCAGTCTCTTCGTTTTTACTCTCTGCTTCATCTTCAATCCATGGTTCGAAAGTGCTTGCACTGAAATCCGGGTCCGTAAGACAGAGGTTTCCCATATCCCCTTTCGGATCGATAATGATCGAGGGGATATTATCCAGGGCCGCCTCTTCTATCATCCCGATACCAAGACCTGTCTTTCCCGATCCGGTCATTCCGATGATCGCTGCATGTGTAGTAAAGTTCTTATTTTTCAACAGCGTCAGGGCCTCTGTTGCCTCCATCGTCTCTTTATCGACATCTTTCCCTAGATAAAAAAGACCTAATTTCTCATAGCTCTTTGACATGGATCTCTCCTCGTTCATGATAATAGGTATTGTAACAGAATTTATGGTTTGATTAATTTGAAGGAGGGATTTCAACAGGAGAGGGTACGGTCGCAGGATTGGTCAGATTATTGTCTCTCTTTTTGACTTCCGGTTTGCTGATCCCCTCCAGCATGAATCCCATCGCTTCCTTGTTACGTTCTTTGATCAGCACCATGACTTTGTCCTTTTCATGGTAGACATCAAAAAGTTCAAGGTCTTTGAGGAGAAGATCTGCTTCCACCTCTTCTTCATAGCCGACGGGTAGGCTGTAGTTGTTTCCCTCCACACGAAGCAGTGTATTGTCCTGCTTTAAAACCACCCAGCATACTTTTGCACTAGGAAGTTCATAGAGGGAGTTGATCGTATTTTCAATACAGAGTCTTGAAAAATCATCTTTGGAGATTGTAAGGTTGCCATCCGAAGCGATGATATCCCGATAGAGCACATTGAGCACTTTTGTCTCTGTTTTGGCAGTTTTAAGATACTCAAACAGATGCGTATTGGAATCACGCAGTATTGCCACACTGCGATTGAGCGCAAGCATCACAAGCGTGAGCAGTGCAATCGAGATCAATACCTCCAGAAGAGTAAAAGCCTTACGTCTCAGCACGGTATGCTATCCATCCATCAATCCGACACGCAGTGCCTCTTCATAGCTTGTTTCACCGGCTATGAGCATCTCTTTGAGTTTATCTGCGATCGTTTTCATCCCCCTCTTTTTCATCGCTTCGCGGATCTCATGATCATTCGCACCCTGCTTCATCATCTCTTTGACATGGTCATCGATCATAAAAAGTTCTCCGATCGCCTGTCTCCCCCTGTAGCCTGTGAAGTCACATGCTTTACACCCTACCGCATGAAAATACATCTGCTCCGAATCAATATCAAGTTCGTCCGTGATATGCTTGGGCAACGGTATCGCCTCTTTGCACTCCGGACAAAGCTTTCTTGTCAGCCTTTGCGCCAGAACACCCAGCAGCGTCGAGGAGATCAGGAAACTCTCGATATCCATATCAATCAGACGGCTCAACGAGGAGGTCGCATCATTGGTATGCAGGGTAGAGAGCAGAAGGTGCCCTGTCAGCGCGGAGCGCAGTGCGATCTCCGCAGTTTCCGAGTCACGGATCTCACCCACCATGATGATATCGGGGTCCTGCCTCAAAATAGAGCGCAACCCCGAAGCGAAAGTCAGCCCCACTTTGCTGTTGACCTGGATCTGGGAGATATTCTCCGCATTGTACTCTACGGGATCCTCTACCGTAATGATATTCTTATCCGGTGTGGCGATATGCTGCAGGCAGGCGTGGAGGGTCGTGGACTTCCCTGAGCCTGTCGGTCCTGTCACGAGAATCATGCCGTGCGCATGGTTGAGCAGTTTATAGAGATTTTTGGTGATATCAGGCTGAAACCCCAAAGATTCGAGTGTCGGGATATGCTCGCTTTGCGAAAGAATCCTCATTACCACCCTTTCACCGTAATAGGTCGGCAGGATAGAGACCCTGACATCGATCGTTTTACCCGAGATCATAATCTGGGTACGTCCGTCCTGGGGCACACGCTTCTCTGAGATATCCAGGCTTGAGATGACCTTGATACGGTTGATCACCAGCCCTACGATATTTTTTTCAAGATCGATATGTTTTTTCAGGGCTCCGTCGATACGCAGACGCACCTCCCCTTTGCGTTCACCGCTCTCGATATGGATATCACTTGATCCTTTTTGGATCGCCTGGAAAAAGAGTGAGTTGACCAGCTTGATGATCGGTGCCGACTCTTCGCTGGAAAGCAGGTCCTGGGAGTTTCTTATAAACTCCAGAAGGTCCGCTTCCACTTCGATAAGCTCTTCGGAGGTTGTCGACATCTCTTCAAAGTCACTGCCTGTCTGGATCTCCAGAAATTTATTTTTCAGTCTGGTAAAACTCTCTGCATCAACCAGATAGATCGGATAATCCAGGGTAAGCTTGGAGAGGTGGTTAAGCGCATCAGCAAGCGTTCTCTCCTCTACGATGCACACCTTTTCGCCCTCTACAGTACTGAAAAGCAACGAATGCTTGATCGCCAACTTGTGGTTGATCTCCTCTTCCCATAACGCTTCGAGATTTACATCCTGCAGACGCGAAAACTGCATCCTCTACTCCTCATCCAAGATCGCCAGATTGCTTTTTGGCTTATGTTTTATCCTCTGGCTCGCGGGAGTTTTTGCTTTGCTTTCAGAGGATAACAGCGCACCGTTTTCGAGACCTTCATAGACATATTCATTATATCTGTTCTGTACCTCTTCAAGCTCAGTAAGCACCGCTTTCAGCTTTTGAAGATCTCCGCTTTTTCTTACAATATAAGGGGTAAGATAGATCACAACATTCTCTTCGCTTTCGGCATCAGTATCACTGCTGAAGAGAAGTTCACCCACGATAGGGATATCTCCAAGTATCGGAACCTGTGATTCACCCTTTCCTCCCGATCTTTTGATCAGTCCCCCCAGAATGATCGTCTCACCGTTGTTTACAATCGCATTGGTCGTGACTTTTCGCTTTGTCGTTGTCGGTCTGTCCACTGATGCGGAAGATCCAGGCAGGACATCCTCTATCTCGGTCACCACCTCCAGTGTCACCTGGTTGTTGCTTGAGAGGCGCGGCTTCACCTTGAGCGTGATCCCGATATCCTCCCTGGAGTAGTTGTTGATGATATTCCCCTGCCCCTGTGTCGACTGCTGCGCCTGCGTCAGGATAGACTGTGTCTGTCCCACATAGATCTCTGCCTCTTTATTGTTGGTACAGAGGATGGAGGGTTCACTGAGGATGTGTGCGGCACCATTTTTTTCAAGCAAGTCCACCTGTGCCCCCAGTGCAAAGACTTGAGAGATATTGGAATCAAACTGGAATGGTCTTTCTGTTGATGTATAGGGATTTCCAAAGTTGTCATAGCGTGTTGTCTGGTTGTTCAGGAATCCCAGAAGGGTGGGTGAGACCATCAGTGAGGAAGCCCCCATATTGGCTGCTGCCGAAAAGAGCCCCTGCGCGGTAATCGCCCCGCCTTCAAATCCGTAGCGCATTCCTATCTGGGCAGAGAGGTTTTTATTGATCTCCACGATACGCGCTTTCACATAGACCTGTACTTTCGGGATATCGATCTTATTGACCGTCTCCCGAATGTTTTTCATCTGTTCAGAGGTTGCAAGAACGATCAATGCGTTTCTTTCGATATCAGAAACCACCATTGCTTTTTGCGGTTTTTCACCCTGTTTGGCAGGTTTGTCCGGTGTCATGCTGTTCATCTGGGAGATGAGCTGGCTCATGATCTTCTCCATCTCTTCGACGTTGGAGTTCTGGAGCCGGATCACATACATTTTCTGTGTCACGCTCTCCCCTTCGATATCGAGCTGCTTGATATACTTGATCATACGCTGTGCATTTTCGGGCTTCCCTACAATAATAATAGAGTTTGTTGCACTGTCTTCAAAGATATCCACCGCTTCGCTTTCGATCGCCTGAGGAAAGAGTTTTTTTGCCATGTTGCTGGCATTGGTAAAGATATCTTTGGCACTGGAGTTTTTAAGCCTTACCACCACCGAGGTCTTCTCTCCGGTCTCTTCTACCGCGCGGATCACTTTGGAGATGGAAGCCAGTGTTCTGGGCAGAGCGGTGATTGCGAGGACATTGTTCTCCTTAAACGAAATCACTTCGTCACTCTTGCCAAGCAAAGGTTTGATCTTGGCACGAATGACTGCAGCATTGGTATTTTTCAACGGGAACATCACCGTCCTGAGCGTATCGCCTTCGATACTTGAACTCACCGGTACACCCTCACCGGGGGCAGTCTGACTCTTGACCACCCGGTAAAATTCACCCTGATCCACCAGTGTCAACCCTTTGCTGCCGAGTATGACATTCGCCAGAGTGAAAAGCGCGCTTTTTTTGATCGGTTTGGTAGAGACGAAGTTGACATTCCCCTTCAGGTTCTCTTCGATAAGAATATTCTTCTGCATGATCTTGGAAACCATCTCCACAAAATCGTTGACACTTAAGTCGCGGAAATTGACCTCAACTGTCTCCTCTTCTGCATACAACCCAACTGAAAATATCAGCAGCATACCTAATATTATTTTAGTTAACTTCATACTCTAACTCCATCTCTTTATTGTCTCTGATGATGACCAGTGTCATATTTTCCATCGTTTGTATTTCCTTGTAGATACCGAAGGCCGCATTGTAGCTGTTGATCTCCTGTCCATTGACAGACTTGATGATATCGCCTCTCTGCAAGCCCAGTTTGGAGAAGTGGCTTCCCCTGCGGACAAAGCTTACCTGAAAACCTGTGACCTTGTCACCCTCTTTCATATCCTGTATCCCGATATCCTTAAAGATCTCATCCATGTTAGTTGTATAGTGCGTCAGCAGCGACCGGTCAATAATCCTTCTGTCACCTGCATCAACGATCTCTCCCGAAGGCGGCTTGCCCTGATCGGTGCTGGTCTTTTCCTGGATGATGCTATCCGGACGATTCACGGTTTTGATACTGCCTGTACCCTTGCTGGTTTTCTTGGGCTTGATCAGTGACACCGTATAGAGCTTCTCCTCTTTGCTGAATGTGGCAAAATCACTTCCCGCCCCCTCCAGGACAAAACCGTTGATCATCTCCCCTTTGGACAATACTTTTGTCTTCCCTTTGTGTTTCACGGTGACAACGGTGATATCCGAAGCACTGTAGATACCAAGAAGGTCAATATCTTTTATGCTGCCCTGAGGTACCTCTTTCGGCTTTTTTACCTTTTGGGGCCTATCATTTGAGGGAACCCTCACTCTATAGTAGAGATTTTGCGGCCCCTTCTCTTCACTATAATCCACCCCGGAAGTCGGCAGCCACAGATACGCGACTGCGACCCACACCATTTTCACAAAAAGCATGACGGCTAAAATAAGCATCACCGATTTCATACTCCCGGGCTTAAAAAGATGTTTCATAGATCCACCCCTCTCCCTCTTTTTTCAGCCCTGATCTTAGCATTCCGAGATTCTTGTTTTCAGAAAACTTCAGCCTGAGCTGATTCTCTTTGAGGTTTGCAGCCCCCTTCGCTTCCCCGAATACTCCGCTGCCGCTGATCGCAACATCGAATGGGGCAACCACACTGTAACTCAATGCCGCCTGCTCGATCTCTTTGGGAGCAAACCTTTCGAGTGAGCTGTCAAGAAGCAGCCCTTTCAACGAAGTTCTTGTATAAAAGAGCAGCGTGAAGATATCTATCTCTTCGATCGTTGCGACCTTGATACCCCTTACATAGACCGAAGGCTCTTTGATGCTAAGAGAGAACCAGCCTTCACTGATCTTCTCAGAACTGATTTTGATATCCTTCTTCGCCAGCTCCTGCTCAAGCAGATAATAGAGCTCCTGTTTGGGCATCATCACAATCACGGCAAACCAAAGTACAAGAAGGGCGATTGCTGTCTTTTTTACCATTTGCATCTTAGCTCCACATGATAGAGTTCACCCTCTTTTTTGATATCCAGCAGCTGCATCTCCACTCCCAGATTCAGTACTTTTTTCATCAGGGTGTTGAGTTCATTGATCGTGAGTTCCTGGTAGCTTGCGGTCACTTTTTTGTTTTTTTGGTTCCATTTGACTTTGGAGGGAGGGACTGCCGACTCCAGATCCTTGACCCGTTTTTCCAGCTCTTTATCATCCCATATCTCTTTAAGTGCCACCACCTCTTTCATCTCTGCTACCGCACTTTGCAAGCTCCTTATCCGCTCCTCTTTCCCACTGATCTCTCCCTGCTTGAAAAGAAATGCGCCCGACATAACAAGAAGCGCAATCCCCGCGATCAGCTCATTTTGATATCGCCTGAAATTCATAACCTTCCCTCTACTTTGATGCCATCAGCACTCTTTTGGATGGCGAAGTTCGCTTTTTTGGCTTCGCTCTCCACCCGTCTGATCATATTTGCCTCTTTGACGGCATACTCCGCACTGAAACCTTTCTCATCGATATACAGTGATTTCAACGCTACATCCTTGTAGAGCATCCCTATCAGTATTTTGACCGCTTCACGTTTTTTTCTCTCTGCCTGGTCTATCTTCCGATACTTTGAAAAAATGCTCTCTCTTGTATACTGGCTCGATAGAGAGGGGTTCGCTGTAATCAGGCTTTCCAGCTCCTCTGCACCGGCTTTTGTCTCTCCCCCGTACCGTATCCCCTCGGCGACAAAGAGTACGGCAAAGAGAAGGAATATGGCTGCAAAACCCACTGCCTCTTTTCGGCTCAATAGTGAAGCATAGGCGCTTTGTATTGCAACACCTTTTTTCGGGTTCGGAAGCACGAATACCGGGGCAGGTGTCTCATCTCCGAGCACCGAGCTTGGTATCACCACAACGGTATCATCCACAACCGCCAGTACTTCCTTCTCACTTAACGGATAAGGATCTTTGAAAGCAGAGACAACCTGCTGGGCAAAAAAAAGTTTTGAGATAGACTCCGGAGAGAGGCCCTTACTCTGAAAAAACTCGGTGATCTCTTCCAGGCTGTATGCGATAAATACCCATTGCTCCCCCTCTCTAAAAACAAAATAATCATAGCTTTTCCCCTCCTGCAACATCCCCTCAAAAAGAGAAGCCGCGATCTTCTTTGCCTGATAGGCAAATTTGATAGGGAGGCGCTCTTTTTTCAACGTATAAAACTGCGGGGTAAGCATCACATTGACCGGCCGCTTCATCTCCATTTGCGGCATTGCGCGATGGATCAGTATAAGCTCTCTATTGTCTTCCAAAAAATTCAAAATGTTTCACCTCTCCTTGACTGTACACAAATGTAAACTTATACGGCTCCTCCGCATAGGTATAGATGACCTCACACTCGGCATGTTCTACAAACTTTTGCGCAAAAATCTTCTTATCATACTCCAGATTATAGCTTTGTGCAAATGCTTTCAGCGCCCCGCTGCCCGGTACCCACTCCTCTTCCACAGCAGAGAGTTCCATATCAAAGAGTACCGACACGGCTTCTGCAGACATATAGTCCCCGTCTGTTACGTTTGTCTCAGCGCTAAAAGAAAAAAGCTTCTCCCAAGGTATCGTTGCCACGACCGGATCATCCGCTTCGAACCGATATCTATCTATGATATCCGCAAACTGACGATAGCCGATTATGCCTCTTTTTTGTTGAAGCCTGCTGTGAGGTTTCGGTGCAAACGCTTCATCTTTTCCTATCGCCTCAAGAAGCATCTCTTCGAGAAGCATCGGGTCTGAAAGATTGTATGTGGCGGTAATCGCATCAAAAAGTTTTCGGGTTATATCATAGTTTGGAGACATTTTGGTATCATTTTCCAATCCCAGCCAATTGATATTGATACCGTTAGCAAGAGGACGGCACCCCACTGTCATAAAAAAGTTCTCCTCCTCTACAGAAAAAGGGATAGGCATCTGGTAGAGCGTAGAGAGCATGGTCTCTTTTTGATCGCCTTTCATTTTTTTAAAGATGTTGACGATATTGGAATAGTAGAGGTTTGCCTGAAGCAGTGATGCGGTATCCCTGGAGTCTTTCTGCACGCTGCCCAGTGCGCTTACCAGTGTGCCAACCAGCACCATCATCACAGCGATCGTAACAAGGGTGATGAGGAGGGCGATACCTTTTCGTTGCCGCCGAAACAAGGGTTTATCCATATAAAAGCTCTATTGAAGTAAAATTTGTTCACATTTTTAGTTATTATAACAGAAAGAAATAACACAAGGACTTAATACTATGAAGAACCAACCAAATTTGAGAAAAGCTTTTTCATTGATCGAACTACTGATAGTCATTGCTATTTTGGGACTGCTTGTCAGTATGGTCGCACCTTCATTAATGGATTCTGCGGACAAAGCGAAAAGGGACCAGGTCTGTATCCAGATGGCAGAGATTGATAAGGCACTGGATATGTTCCGTCTTGACAACGGAAGCTTCCCTGACACGGAAGAGGGGATCGAGGCACTTCTTGCAAACCCTGATGCGGACAAATATCCCAACTATCGTCCGAAACCTTATATGGAGCGCCTTCCGAAAGATGCCTGGCAGACACCTTTTGTCTATATCAATGAGGGCGGGAATGTAGAGCTGATCAGCTTCGGAACCGACAGGAAAGAAGGCGGAGAAGAGTACGCAAGCGATATCTTCTATACCAGAGAGTGCCAAAAGTAGCAACGGTAGACCATGCCACAGCTGCGCAAAGGATTTACACTGCTTGAACTGATGATCGTGATCTTTCTGATCGTGATGATCTATGCTCTGGTCTTCAGCTACTTCAGCAAAGAGGAGAAGAGGCCCGAAGCCCTGACCCCGCTTACGCTCAAAAGCACGCTCTTTGATGCCGAGATGATACGCGGGCACACCACCTTTCTCTGCACCGATGAATGCAGGAGATGTTATCTCAGAGAAGGGATTCATGGCAGCTTTGAACCCTATGAAAATGGTGTTGATCTTCAGCAGACAGAACTCTATCTGCTTGATGCCGACAGGGAACTCTCCCCGGTTGAATACGGAAGATATGACGATCAAAAAATATGTCTGAAACTCGACTTCTATCCCAATGGCAGCAGCACCAAAGCGGTGCTTAAAACGCCTGAGGGGATCTTCTATCTCCCCGCTTATTTCGGCAAACCCCGTGAGGTTGATTCGCTTGAGGAGGCGAAAGAACTCTGGCTGAAAGATACGAAGCTGGTATCGAATACGGGAGATTTTTACTAATGACCTTGGCAGCCCCGAAGCAGCAGCGCGCTGCATTTACGCTCATAGAGGTGATCATTTCTGTCATCATCATCTCTTTTGTCGTGCTCTCCCTCATGGAGATCTCCTCAAGAAGCAAAGAGAATGCCGTCTATCTGTCACAGCGCAACAAGGCCTCATTTGCTGACTCGTTCTATCTGTTTGAAGAGAGTAGCAAGTATCACAAAAAAGAGAAAAACGCCTATGAACTGCTTCAACCGCACTTTACAATTACCAATGATGAGAGCCGAGAGATTCTCAAGAAGATCTCCAGGGAGATCATCGTGCCGGAACCTCTCAGTATCCCTTCCCCCGATGAGACGACACTCAATGCAGAAGTACGCAGGGTAATCCTGAAAGATCAATACTCTTCGAGCTATTTTCGGTTTAAACTGAATACATTTTGAAAAGATTTTATCTTCGGGGAGAGCCGTAGGAAAAGCTTATTTCTCTTAGATAAACAGGCTATAATGCTAAGACGAACTCACTACTCTAAGGATGCGCAAACCAATGCTTTTCAAGTACAAAGGATTTGATAACACCGGTAAAAAGGTCAAAGGTACAGTAACAGCTGCATCTCACGATGAGGCAGCGCAGAAACTCCGTTTGCAGAATATCTATTATGAGACTTTGGCCCCTACGCAAAAGCTCTCTATGGATTCTTTCTCAAAAAGAGTGATGCCCGGTGAACTGCTCAGCGCTTTTGCCAAGGAACTCTCCTCCTATCTCAACTCCGGTATGACAGTACTGACTGCAATCAAACTGCTGGAGAACCAGCATGAGGGCGAGAAGAAGTATGTCTCTTTTCTCAATTCGGTGAAAACCATGATCGATGAGGGAAAATCGCTCTACAATGCACTGCAGAGCCAGAAGGTCTATGCTATGCCCGAGTTTTTTCTCCAGAGCCTCAATGTCGCAGGCCAGAGCGGGAAGATGGTAGAGGTCCTTGTCAATATGGGGAACTTCTTCTCTGCACAGAACAAGGTCAAAAAGCAGGTGGGGAATGCCATGGTCTATCCTCTATTTATCTTTACTGTAGCGATAGGTATGACCGGTTTTCTGATCTCTTTTGTCGTACCCAAGATCGTCGGCATCTTTGAAGATAACAACCAGGAACTTCCCCCTGTTACACAGTTCGTACTCGCGATCAGCGACTTCCTGACAGCGCACTATATCGCTATTCTCGTCGGCTTCCTTCTGCTTGTTGCCGGATATAAACTTGCCTATCACTACTTTCTGCCCTTTCACCGCTTCGTCGACAGAATGTGGCTGAAGGTCCCCGTGATAGGTACCCTTATCCAGAACCATGAGCTTGGGCGTTTTTCCTATATCCTCTCGCTGATGCTCGATTCAGGGGTCTCCTATGCCCATGCGGTAAAACTCTCTACCGCAACTTTCGGGAACCTTATCCTCAAAGAGCTCTTTGAAACGGCTTCGGGGAAGGTTATGGAGGGGAACAAGCTCTCCAATGCCCTGCAGATGACCAAAGGGTTTAAGCCCAAACGTAACTTCATGCAGTCTCTGGCCCTTGGTGAAGAGTCCAGTGAAGTGGCCCATATTCTCAATAACATCTCAAAACTCTACACTGAAGAGAACGAAGACAGACTCAAACTGCTTCTGAGCCTGCTGGAGCCGGCGATGATGCTCTTTATCGGGTTGATTGTCGGGGTCATCGTGGCCGCGATGCTTCTGCCGATCTTCAGTATGAGCCTCCAAGGAGCATAACAGATGGTTCGATCACTTTTTAAAACAGCTTTTTTGCCACTCCTGCTTCATATCCCTGCCTATGCGGATATGATCGGAGGAGAACTCTCTGCAGGAGTATACAGCCATACACCCAAGGGGTATGCAACCTATGATTTCTACGATAGAGAGGCCAAAACTTCCGTCGAAGACACCCTTCATTGGAAAGAGTCCAGGGATCTCTTTTTCAAAGCCTATTTTGAACACCCTCTCCCCTATCTCCCAAACCTCAAACTGGAGTACAATAGTTTCGCACATAAAGGTTCGGGAGAAGTCAGCGACTTTAGCTGGGGAGGCATCAGTGGCTTTACCGGGGATATCTATAACACAATGGATATGCAGGCTTTCGATCTCACCCTCTACTACGAACTGCTTGACAACTGGGCAAGCCTTGATGCCGGACTGACCCTGCGCCGTATCTATGGTGATCTCTATCTTGAAACCAAAACGGTAATGATGAACCAGTCCTATCATTATGAGCCCGAAAGAGCAGAGTATGATGAGTGGATCCCGATGCTCTACCTGAAGACACGTTTTGAGCTGCCAACCACGGAACTCATGTTTCAAACCGAACTCAATGCGATCAGCTATGAAGGTGCTACGGTCTATGATGCACTCTTCACACTGCGCTACACCTTTGGTATGGGCCTGGGGGTTGAGGGGGGATACCGCATGATACACCTGGAAGATAACGACCTGGGTGCCGACCTGGCCATCGATGTCGACTTCAACGGGCCCTATGCTGCCGTGGTATGGGATTTCTGATGAGCAGTAGAGAGAAAAAACGCTTCAGGGATATCAAGCAGAAAAAAGAGTCCAAGGAGACGCTGAAACATGAAGCAAACTCCTCTTTCCCCTACCCCTATGCTTCACGGGGAGAGAAAGTCAAAGCCTTTATCACCGACAGTTTTATGCTTCTGATGCCCATCATGTATATTGTCTTCTACCTGGTCATGGGAGGCAGAGAGGCCTTCGGGGAAGATAAGCTCACCGGATGGATCTCTATCCTCGTGCCCCTTGTGATCGTACAGACACTCTTTTTGGCAAAAACCGCCCAGACCCCGGGTTACCGCGCCTACAACCTTAGACTGATCGATGAGAGTACGGGGGAGAAACCCTCTTTTTTCATTATACTCTTTAGAAATCTCTGTGCCCTGCTCTCCTTCTTCTCGATCATCGGATGGGTGATGATGTTCTTTAGAAAAGACCGCAAAACCCTGCATGACCTGCTGAGCCATACTGCCGTCATCACCAAACCATGACACAGACCTATCCTATCAGAAGCCTCTTTGCCCTGCTGATGAGCGGCTACTACTTCTTCTATTTTGCAGGGGTGGGTGTCTATGTCATCTTCATGCCCAAAGTACTTACCGAGCTCGGATATAGCGCTTTTGAAGTGGGTATCATCTATATGGCTGCTCCTTTTATGCGCTTTTTGCTTCCTTTTGCCTTTCGTCACTTTCTGGCACTGACACCGAAGATCTATATCCTCTCACTGCTGTTCACACTGGCTGCGACACTGCTTTTTATTACCACTGCCCACTCCTTCTGGCTCTACCTGTTCGCCAACCTCTTTTTCGGAGCAGCCGTAGGTGTTTCACTGCCCTATGTGGAGACGATCGCACTCTCCTCTTTGCAAAAGAGCGACTACGGGAAAGTGCGTCTCTGGGGTTCATTGGGGTTTACCGGTATCGCACTTTGGCTCGGCCGCATTCTGGAGTCTCCAGAACAGGCATTCTACTACCTCAGCTCCGTGAGCTTTGTCACACTGCTTTTCGGTGCGATGCTGGTACGCTACGACCAGGCACCGCACGACTCCGAAGAGTCTGACAAAAGTTTTTCACTCTCCAGGTACTGGGCATTCTGGCTCTCTGCTTTCCTGATGCAGGTAGGATTCGGAGGGTTCTATAACTTCTTCACTATCTATGAGAGCGCTCACGGCATCTCCCTTGAGGTGATCAGCTGGATGTGGAGTTTCGGGGTGCTCTGTGAAATCATTATGCTCTACTTTCAGGGGCCGCTGCTACAGCGCAATCTTCTGCGTATTTTGCAGTTTGCCATGCTGATCACAGCATTGCGATGGATGATACTCTGGGCCTATCCTGATTCACTGATGCTGACTTTTGCTTCTCAGTCGCTACATGCGGTGAGCTTTGCACTCTACCATACGGCGGCGATCACCTATGTCTATTCACTCTATACACAAAAGAAGCTGGCACAGCAGTTTTTCCTTGGGGTTGCCTTCGGGCTTGGTGGTTCGGTCGGGGCGTTCCTCTCCGGAAAGCTATACGGGGAGCACCTCTTCCTTTATGAGGCGATCATCACGCTTTTGGGTGCGTTAGCCCTGCTGATCCACCAGAAACGCAAAGAGTGGGGTGCCTCTGATGTATAGGATACCTGCTGTTATCTTTGCCGGAGGAAAAAGTTCACGCATGGGGGAGGACAAGTCTCAGCTCCCCTTTGCAGAGTACTCCTCCCTCAGCGAGTACCAGTGCCGCCGTCTCGGGAGATTGTTTGAGGAGGTCTACCTCTCGGCAAAATCCGACAAGTTTTCTTTTGAGTGCCAACTCATCACAGACAGCTATAGTGTTCATTCTCCCCTTGCGGCACTGGTATCGATCTTTGAAAAGCTGGATGCCCCGGAGGTTTTTGTACTCAGTGTTGATGCCCCTTTTGTCGACCAGCCTGTGTTCGATGCACTGATAGAAGAAAACCGGAAAGCATATGACATTATCGTAGCCGAAACGCCCCGAGGCACAGAACCGCTGTGCGGTATCTATAAACGCTCGATTCTCCCAGAAGCTCTAAAAATGCTCAAGAGTGATACGCACCGCCTCACAGCACTGCTGGAAAAGGTAAAGACAAAACATGTGAAGTTCGCAGAGAGCGAATCCTTTTTAAACCTCAACCGTCCCGAGGAGTATCAAGAGGCCTTAAGACGACTTCTTTAACTCTTTTGCCAGATCGATTGCACATTGCTGCTCCTCAATCATTTTCACCATTAGTTTACGGGAGAAGAAAACAAACTTTTCAAAAAGCGAACTATGGTACTTGTCTTTATGGTGGATCATCAGGAAGTCTCTTTTGCAGTCAAAGTTTTTCACAGGTACCTGGAAAAGTTTACCGCTTTTTAGCTCATCCTCCACGGAGATCTTCGAAAGACAGGTGAGACAGGAGCGGTTGTTGAGAATACTCTTGATCGATTCGGTATGTCCCAGTTCCAAAAAAATGTTGAGGCCGTCGACCTTCTCCTTGATATAATCGAGGAATACCTCTCTCGTTCCCGATCCCGGCTCTCTGAGTACCCAGCGTCTATCAGCGATCTCATCAATAAAGACAGGCTTTAGGGAAAGTTCCTTGTCCGCGGTCACCACGATCAGCTCATCCACACCGATCTTCTCCTTGACGATATCCGATCCCTGCAAAAACCCTTCTACAAAACCGATATCGATCGTTCCATCCTCGATCATCTGTGCGATCTCCCTGGTATTCCCCTCTTTGAGTGTGATCTTTACGTCAGGATAGGCACTCATATAGCTGCAGATGATGGATGGCATCAGATAGTCGACGATCGTTGTGCTCGCCCCTACACGGATAATCCCTTTGTTTTCGGAATTCTTGAACTCAAACTCTATATCCGAAAGTTTGCGATAGATAGGCTCTATCTCTTTAAAAAAAGCTCTCCCCACCTCATTGAGCACCAGTTTTTTATTGATACGGTCAAACACCGGCCGTCCCAATATGTTTTCGAGCTCTTTGATCGACATTGAGATTGCCGATTGGCTGAGATTCATCTCCCTGGCAACATTGGTCAGGTGACCGGAAGCTACCACATTGATAAAGATCTCCATCTGTCGTAGTGTGAGTTTCATAATAAATTTCCCTTATAATATTTATAATTGATTACATTTAAAATTTTGTTCAATATTATTGATTTTGAAAGTATACCAAAAAATCAGTATAATTCCGTTAATTATAAAAAATTATGAAGGATAATTATGCCTTTTTCTCCTGAAAAACGAAAAGATACGATAAGCGGTATACTCTTTGTAGCAATCTTTGCAGCTGCAGCAACCTATATCTCCAACTTCCCTGCAGTACAGGCACTGGGGATCTCACCGCTTGTCATCGGTATCGTGATGGGTATCTTCTATGCGAATACCCTGCACAACAAGACTCCCGAGGCATGGCAGGGAGGGATCACCTTCTCGGCAAAGAAGATCCTCCGTTTTGCCATCGTCTTCTACGGGTTCAGGCTCACCTTCCAAGAGATCATTGATGTAGGGATGGCGGGATTCCTCGTCTCGCTTATCATGCTCTCCTCTACCTTTATCCTCGGTACATGGCTCGGACATAAGATCTTCGGCATGGAGAAAGATACCTCCATGCTTAACGCTTCGGGCGCTTCGGTGTGTGGTGCTGCTGCCGTACTGGCAACCGAACCCGTACTCAAGTCCGAAGAGTACAAAGCAGCGATCGCAGTATCGATGGTTGTCCTCTTCGGTACGATCGCGATGTTCCTCTACCCTGTGCTCTATACGACGATCATCGAGCCCGCTTCAGGCTTTCTCCATATGACAGCCAAAGAGTTCGGTATCTATGTAGGAGGAACGATCCATGAAGTGGCACAGGTGGTTGCCGTACCTGCCTCCGTACCCGGTACACCCAAAGAGATGGCGGATGCGGCTGTCATCGTGAAGATGACAAGGGTTATCATGATCGCGCCGATGCTGATCATCCTTGGTATCTACCTGAGCTACAGTGCCAAAAAAGAGGGCGGTGCAGGTGAAAAAGTGAAACTTGTGATCCCTTGGTTCGCCGTCTACTTCATCGGTGTAGCCGGTTTCAACTCACTGCACCTAGTACCCACAGACATCGTAGGTATCATCAATGAGATCGATACCTTCCTGCTTACGATGGCGATGACAGCACTGGGTATGGGTACACGCTTTGCGAAGTTCAAGGGGCTCGGGCTTGCACCGATCTACACCTCGGCAGCGATGTTCGCATGGCTGCTTGTCGGCGGGTTTATCGTGACTAAAGTGATCTGTTCGGTATTCTGATACCTCATACGTCATCCCCCCGTTCGCCCCTTCGACTAAGCTCAGGGTGAACGGAAAAACACATTTATCCCTATTTCTTTTCCAAGCCTCTCGAACTCACACTATCCCCTCCTCCTCAAAACTGTAATACCCCTCCCTGGAGAGGATCACGTGGTCCAGCAGTTCGATCCCTACCATGTCGGCTACCTCTTTGAGACGCCGGGTGATCCGTTTATCCGCATCGCTAGGTATGAGCTGTCCGCTGGGATGGTTGTGGGCGATAATGATGGAGGCGGCTCGGTCGCATATCGCGTCGGTGAAGACCTCCCTGGGGTGGACGAGGGACTGGTTGAGCGTCCCTACGAAAACCACGCGCTTTTCGATGATATGGTTTGTGCCGTCAAGGGTCATGACGATGAAGTGCTCCTGCTTTTTATTCACATAGGCGACCAGTTCCCTGTGAACATCTGCTGCCGAAGCGATCTTGATGTTCTGCTTGATCAGGTAGCGGCGGCTAAGCTCGATCGCGGAGAGGATCTGCATCGCTTTTGCATCCCCCAGGCCGTGGATCGCGGTGAGCCTCTCCAGGCTCAACCCCTCAAAGTCGTCCTCAAAGAGCTTTGCAATCTCTTTGGAGAGATTGATCACATCTTTCCCCTGCGTACCGCTGCCAAGAAGCACGGCAAGAAGCTCGTAGGCCTTTAATGACTGTGCTCCCCGCGCAAGGAGTTTCTCCCTGGGTTTCTCATGCTTGTACAGTTGATGGATACGTGACATTACCTTCTCCTTTTTATTTATAAAAACGCTTTCAAAGTAAAGCTTCTCAAGTGTCTTTTGCAAAAAACTTGCTATTTAAGCAACTTTATTTTCATAAGATTGCTGACGCCAAGTTCCACCTAAAGGTATACACTGCAATAACCTCGGCGGTACACCCTCGCGACTTGTCACTCTTATTTTCTTCTTCTATAACTGAGTGCTTCGAGCATATCCGCTCTCTCTATCCTCTCATGGCCGTTCAGGTCTGCGATGGTGCGTCCCACCTTTTTGATCGATGCGATAGAACGGTGGGAGAGCGCAAAACGCTGGATCGCACCCTCAAGTATCTTTTCTGCCTCGCTCTCCAGCTTGCAGTACTTTTCTATCTCCTCTTCGCTCAATTTGCCGTTGAGCCGTTCCTGCCCGCGTGCTTTTTGCATCCCGAAAGCTTTGAGAACCGCTTCATGCATCTGGGCAGAAGTGATATCTCCCCTGTCTTCGCTACTGACCTCCTGCATCACCACAAAAAGGTCTATCCTATCCAAAAAGGGATCGGAAAGCCTATTCTGGTATCTTTTGATCTCTATCTCCGAGCAGCGGCAGGCTCTGGTTTTGGAGAGAAGGTTGCCACAGGGGCAGGGGTTTTGTGCAGCGACGAACATGATATCGGCCTCATACTCGATCTTCGCATTGACCCGGGCGATATGTACTTTCCTGTCCTGCAGCGGCTCCCGCAGCGCTTCGAGAACCTGCTTGCCAAAGTGCGGCAATTCGTCAAAAAAGAGGATCCCCTTGTGTGCCAGGGCGACCTCCCCGATCTTTGCCTGTATCGAACCGCCGCCAAAGACCGAAGCGGAGGTTGCCGTATGGTGAGGCGCCCTGATCGGCCTGATCGCAGAGAAGTTCGGCGTGATGCCATCGAGAAACTGGTGTTTGGCGATGGAGAGTATCTCCTCTTCCATCAGAGGAGGAAGGATATCTTTCAGCCGTTTCGCGATCATGCTCTTTCCGCATCCCGGACTTCCCTCCATCAGAAAATTATGCATCCCCGCTGCAGCGATCAGAGAAGCACGCTTGGCGATCCCCTGTCCTTTCACATCGGCAAAATCACTCTCATACTTTTTTTCATAATAGTAGGAGGTATTTTCCAAAACAAGCTTCTCGCCCGGGTAGTCAAACCTCTGTGTTGTGGCAGAGAAGGCCCCTTTATTGAAAAGGGTGATCGCTTCACTCAGTGTCTCTACGGTGATAAACTCTACCCCTGAGATATGCGAGAGATAGCCTATCGCCTCCTTGGGAACGATCGCACGTTTGATCAGGCGCTGTTCCTTGAGCGAAAGGATCAACGGGAAAAGCATCGAACTTGTCTTTACCCTGCCATCCAATCCCAGTTCTCCAAAAACAAAGAGCCCCTCCTCCCGGATATCCATTTTGTTCAGCGCGATCAGCAAGGCGATCGCCAGATCGATATGGGTCCCTTTTTTGGAGATATCCGAAGGGCTGAGATTGACCGTCACTTTTAGCGGCGGGAAAATAAAGCTGTTCGTCAATAGTGCAGACTTGCAGCGCTCTTTCGCCTCCTGGATATCGCTTGAAGCCAAGCCAACCACCGAAAATCCGGGAAGCCCCTTCGTAAAGGTCGCTTCCACTTCTATCACCTGTGCATTCACCCCCTCCAGTGTCGCACAGGTCAGTCGGTTCACTATCGCTTCTTTTTTTACTTCGTTTTTTGGTGGAGTACCACTATCTGCTTTTGCATTCATAGACTAAGTATGGCGAAGATATACCAGGGGTTTCAAAAAGATGTCATATTGTCATATTTATTCAAAAAATATCATGCTGTTTCTGTTACCGATATGTACTATAATACACTATTAGAATTCATTACAAAAGGATAGGATTTGGATTATATTCAACAGGCCATGGAGATTGCCAGAGGGACCAACTGCCAAGGGGATACGACGTTCTTTCAGGCGATCGAAGAGGTACTTACCTCCATCAAACCATTCATCAAAAAAAATCCGGAATATATCGAGCACAATATCATCGAACGGATCATCTGTCCCAGTAGGGAGATCCGCTTCAAGATCGAATGGCTGGATGACAAAAACCGCATCCATGTCAACAACGGCTACCGTATCCAGTTCAACAATGCACTGGGCCCCTACAAAGGCGGCGTACGGTTCCATCCATCGGTCAATCCTGATATCCTGAAATTTCTTGCCTTTGAGCAGATCTTCAAAAATGCGATTACCGGGCTGCATATCGGTGGAGCAAAAGGGGGCGCGGACTTCGATCCCAAAGGAAAAAGCGACCAGGAGATCATGAAGTTCTGCCAAGCCTTTATGACAGCCTTTTACAACAGTATCGGGGAGGATATCGATATCCTCGGGGGAGATATCGGTGTAGGCGAACGTGAAGTGGGCTACCTCTTTGGCCAGTACAAAATGCTTACCAACAGCTATGACAGCATCATCACCTCAAAACCGATAGCACTGGGCGGCAGTGAAGGGAGGAGCTCCGCTACGGGATATGGACTGGTCTATTTTACCCAGACGCTGCTTGAAGATATAGGCGAAACACTGAGAGGCAAGATCTGCACGATCAGTGGCAGCGGCAATGTGGCGATCCATGCGATCGAAAAACTTTATGATATCGGTGCTATCCCCGTAACCTGTTCGGACTCCAAAGGTACGATCCATGACCCCAATGGTATCGATCTTGCGCTGCTCAAGCAGATCAAACTGGAACAGCGTGCTTCGCTTGAACTCTATGCAGAAGAGAGAAAGGCAGCCACCTATGTCAAAAGAGAGGAGTATGAAGGGGGAAGCTATGTATGGGACATCCCCTGTTTTGCCGCTTTCCCCTGTGCGACACAAAATGAGCTCGGGGAGGAGAGCGCGCAGAAACTCATCGACAATGATGTCAAGATCATCGCCGAGGGGGCCAATATGCCTACCACGACGCAAGGGATCGAACTCTTTATGAAAAACGATATTATCTTTGCCCCGGCAAAGGCTGCCAATGCGGGAGGTGTCGCGGTCTCCGTACTTGAGATGAGCCAGAACAGCGTATTCAACTACTGGAGCCCCGAAGAGATCGATCAGAAACTCCGGGAGATCATGTCAAAGATCTACAGAGATATCAAAAAAACCTGTGACGAGTATGACCTCGATATGGATCTGGCTGCCGGAGCCAATATCCTCGGTTTTAAACGTGTCGCAAAGGCGATGATCGCACAGGGAGTATAAATTCAAGTAGTAGGGAGTAGGGAGCAGCTGAGAGGCTGCCAGTGAATAGTGAGCTCCTGCTCTTCTTGAGCTTGTCGAAGGGAGGCGGAGACGCTATCGCATAGGGTGCGTAATCACGCACTACAATCATGCAAACAAACTTTTATAATAAAGATTGCCATAAAGCAACCCATAAAATCTACTCCCTTCTACCTGATCAGGAGGCTTTCTGGCGTTTTTTCCAGTCTTTTTCAAAACGTTTACGTTTTGTAAAGGAGAGTTTTTCTACAAATACCTTGCCGTCAAGGTGATCCATCTCATGCTGCATCGCAATTGCCAGAAAACCGTCATCTTCGATCGTATGTGACTGGCCGTGTCTGTCAAAGTATTCCACTTTGATATGCTTGTAGCGTTCTACCTCTTCATAGTATCCCGGGACGGAGAGACACCCCTCCTGGTATTTTGTGGAACCGTCTCTTTCGATGATCACCGGATTGATCATCTCCAGGGTATTCTCTTTGCGCTGCGCATCATTCTCGTCCGGTTCATTGATGATCAGTACTCTCTGGTCGACACCGACCTGTATCGCTGCAAGCCCCACACCGCCGCTTTGAACCATCGTCTCATACATATCATCCAGCAGCTCATGCAAAGCACTGTCAAACTCCTCCACCTCCCTGGAGACCAGTTTCAACCTTTTGTCCGGATAGACAACTATCTCTCTTACCATATTACCTTCTCTCTCGTCATACTTTCATTTGCCTCAAACCAAGACGCAGAACGGACTTTCTGCTGAAGCAAAACCATCTTGGCAGACTATCATGGATGCTGCCTATTGGTGTGTCCTGTTTTATGAAAAACTTTTTTCCAATACTTTGTCGATCAGACCGTACTCCACTGCCTCTTCCGAAGACATGAAGAAATCCCGGTCTGTATCTTTTTCGATCTTTTTCAGTGTTTTTCCTGTCTGTTTCGCCAGGATCTCGTTCAATGTATCCTTCAGCCTCTGGATCTCTTTTGCCTGTATCTGGATATCCGTCGACTGTCCCTGCGCCCCGCCCAGCGGCTGATGGATCATGATACGCGCATGAGGCAGTGCATACCTTTTACCCGGCGTCCCGGAAGAGAGCAGGAAAGCACCCATAGATGCCGCCTGTCCCATACAGATCGTGACCACATCAGGCTTGATATAGTTCATTGTATCAAAGATCGACATCCCCGCTGTGATCACGCCGCCCGGAGAGTTGATATAGAAGTAGATATCCTTATCGGGATCCTGTGCTTCCAGAAAAAGCATCTGCGCAACAATCGTTGAGGCAACAGCATCGTTTACCTCCCCGCTCAGCATAATGATACGGTCCTTTAGCAGACGTGAATAGATATCGTAAGATCTTTCACCTCTACCGGTCTGCTCTACAACATATGGGATATAACTCATTTGGTCACCTTTGTTAAAGTATATAGTTAGGTATATTACTAAAAAACTAGTTAACTATACACTAAATATATTAATAGTATTGAATAAAATAATGGAGTTGGGAGATTCTACCCCCGACAGGAGGCAGAACCAAAAGAAAGGATTAGTCCTCTAGTCCAAGAAGTTTACCAAAGAGTTTATCTTCGATCATTCCCATTTTGATCGCCGGAAGAAGGTTACGCTCTTCATAGTACTTGATGATCGCCTGAGGATCCTGGCCTGACATGATCGCTTCATAGTAAAGTGCCTGGGAGACTTCCTGATCTGCAACCGTTACACCCTCTTTTCTAGCAAGCTCATCTACGATGAATGTTGCTTTTACGCTTGCTTCAGCATCCGCTCTTACCTCATCACGGAGTGCTTCTACTTTTTCAGGGTTCTCTTTGTACTCATTGAGCTCCTCTTCGCTCATCTCCTGTGCTCTTTGGTTGATCTTTGCATCGATCTCCTGCTCAACGATGTTGCGTGGCAATGCAAAGTCGAACTTCTCTACCAGTGCTTCAACGATTTTCGGCTTAAGCTCAGTATGGTAAAGCTTGGAGACCTCTTCTCTTTCGAGTTGCTTTCTGATTCTCTCTTTGAGTGTTTCAACTGTAGCACCCTCTTCTCCGCCGAGAAGTTTTTGTGCCACTTCATCCGTCAACTCTTCAGGTACCTGCTCCTGGATCTCATGAAGTGTTACTTTGAACTCAGCCTCTTTTCCTGCAAGGTCAGCTGATTGGTAGTTTTCAGGGAAAGTGACTTTGATCGTTCTCTCCTCTTCATACTTCATACCAACGATCTGATCTTCAAATCCGGGAATGAACCGGCCTGAACCGATTTTAAGGTTGAACTTCTCAGCTTTTCCGCCTGCAAATGCTTCACCGTCGATGAAACCTTCAAAGTCGATCAGGGTCATATCACCTTCTTTGACCATTCTCTTTCTTTTGATCTTGACCCATGGTGCCTGCTGTGTAAGGATCTCTTCGATCTTCTCATCGATCGCTTTCTCATCAGCTTCCGGTTTTTCGTAAGCCGGCATCACCTCTTTGTACCCTTCTGCTTCAAACTTGGGTCTCAATGAGATTTCGATCTCTACATCGATCTCATTCTCGCCTTTTTCATACTTTTTGAAACCCGGTTGTCCGATCATATCCGACGCAGCGATCTCTGCCTCTTTAAGTCCGGCATTGATAAACTCTTTCAGCGCTTCGCCTTCGGCATCCTGCTGAAGTTTTTCCCCGTGGATACTTTTTACTACGGATACCGGCACTTTACCCGGTCTGAACCCATTTACCTTTACCTGCTTTGCTGCCTCTTTTGCCAGCTTATCCACATTTTTCTCGATCTGTGCATTGTCAATCTTACCTGATACGATAGTATTCGCATCATCAACTTTTTTTACTGTAATGTTCATTACATTCCTTTATTTTAGTACTAAAATTCTGTGATTTTATCTAAAAAACGATAAAAAATGAATATATCAGGCCAAAATCCTGCTTTCTCCGAGACCTCAACCGATCTCCGCCCCTATGCCGCCCCGGATATAATGCGTTCCGAAATCACGGGCGAATATCGCTATGGCTTTCTCCCCGCTGCAGTGTGTGGGGCAGACAGAAACGACACCGTTTTCCCGGAGAGCAGTGATCTCCTGCTCTATCTCTTCCGTATCACTGTGCATCAGATGGAACCCGCCAATAACGAGCTCAATGGGTTTTTCAATGACCCGTGCAGCATGGCGGGCGATGTTGGCTATGCCGAAATGCCCGCAGCCGGTGATAAGCACAGGCTTTTCACGCTTGATAATCAGTGACTGCTCGGGAACCTCTGTTCCCAGAAGCCCGGTGGTATAGAGCACGCCAAAAAGCTTTTGCGGCTTCTTTTTGATCACGACCACCTCTTTCGCCAGTGTACGCAGATCACGGATAAGATGTTTGGAGAGACTCTGGGGGACAAAAAGCGTCAGCTCCGGGTTGGCCTCAAGTACCGAGTCAAGGCCTCCGATATGATCCCAGTGTGCATGCGAGATAAAAAGATACCGGATCTCCTTCACGTCGATGCCGAGGGCTTTCATATTTTCAAGCAGCACACGCCCGTTGCTCCCCGTATCAAAGAGAAGACGGTACTCCTCCAGATAGATACTGAACCCCCAGAGCGTTCTGAGCGCTTTGTAGTCATAGTTGTAGTTGTCAAATAGAATCTTCATCTGTTCTCCGGGTCTTTTTATTGGTGTTCACTTCTTTTGAGCCTGAGGCTCAGCCAGATCGACACAAGCAGCAGAAAAACCGTGATCAGATAGATCATCGTATAGCTCTCCAGTATGCTCAGCAGCACTCCTCCGACGATGGGGAAGAAAAGCCCCAGCGAGGTGATGTTGACCTGCAAAGCCGCATAGACGGGCCTTTTCTCTTCCGGTGCGATCTCGATCACCAGGTTCATTTCGCTGATCTTGAATCCGTCAAATGCGATACCGAAAAGAAAAAAGATTACCATATAGCTTGCCAAAGATTCGGCAAAGAGGGCGATCACGAAGGCCAGAAGCATCAAAAAGAGGCT